>CAZHVH010000161.1:0-7392 GCA_964535855.1 uncultured bacterium | reverse complement strand
CCCTCTGTGTTATCAAAACGGAAAGGCTCGGCGAGGTGAGTATGAGAGAAGACGGATATATCCTGAGGATGGAAGGCATAACGAAGGAGTACCCCGGCGTCCGGGCGCTTGATGAGGTAAGTCTGGACGTCAAACGGGGGGAGGTACATGCGCTTGTCGGCGAAAACGGCGCGGGCAAATCCACGCTCGTCAAAATCCTCTCGGGCGCCGAGCGAAAGGATGAGGGGAGGATATTCTTCGATGGAGCTGAGGTCGAGATCGATTCCCCCCAGAAGGCCCGAAAGTTAGGTATAAGTGTCATATATCAGGAGCTCAACCTGGCGCCGAACCTCACCGTCGCGGAGAACATCTTCCTCGGAAGGGAGATGGGCCGCACGCCGTTGAAGATCCTCGATCGAAGGGAGGAGGAGAGGAGGGCCAGGGAGATACTCTCCAGGCTGGGCGTCAAGCTCGATCCCAAAATTCCCGTAGGCCGGCTTGGAGCGGCACAGCGACAGATCGTGGAGATCGCCAGGGCGATCTCGGCCGATGCAAAGCTGATAGCCATGGACGAGCCCACATCCGCCCTCACTGAAAGCGAGATCAAAGGCTTGTTCGAGCTGATCGGAAAGCTGAAATCGGAGGGAGTCAGCGTGATATATATCTCCCATAGGATCGACGAGGTGTTCCAGGTGGCCGACAGGATGACCGTGCTGAGGGACGGCAGGTGGATCGGCACTAAAAGGACAGGGGAGATCACCAGGGACGAGCTTATCGAGATGATGGTCGGCAGGAAGCTGGAGGAGAAATTCCCGAAACGCAGGGTTGAGATCGGGAGGGAGATCCTCTCCGTTAGGAACATCTCCCGTAAAGGCGTCCTGAAGGACATCTCCCTCTCGCTGAGGGAGGGCGAGATACTCGGGGTCATCGGACTCGTTGGTTCAGGCAGAACGGAGATGGCCAGGGCCATCTTCGGGGCGGATCCCAGGGACGAAGGCGAGATATTCGTCCGCGGAAGGAGGGTTGAGATCAAATCGCCGATCGATGCCATCAGGGCGGGGATATCGCTGCTGACGGAGGACAGAAAGGGACAGGGGCTGGTGCTGGATATGACGGTCCGGGAGAACATAACCCTGGCCAGCCTAAAGAAGTTCTCCAGGCTTTTCGTGATAAATAGGAAACGGGAGAGGGAGGTGACGAACAGGTTCATAAGGGAGCTCAGCATAAAAACCCCCTCAGCCGAAGGGATCGTCAGGAACCTGAGCGGGGGCAATCAGCAGAAGGTGGTTCTCTCCAAATGGCTCCTGACGGACTCCAAGGTGATGATCTTCGACGAGCCGACGAAGGGGATAGATGTGGGGGCGAAGGTGGAGATCTACCAACTGATGAACGAGCTGGCCGAGCGTGGAGTGGGGATAATCATGATCTCCTCCGAGCTGCCGGAGGTCCTGGGCATGAGCGACAGGATAATCGTCATGCGTGAGGGGAGGATAAGGGCCGAGCTCGATGCCGAAAAGGCGACACAGAGCCAGATCATCTCCTATGCCACCACAGGTTGAGAGATCGATATGAGGAGACTGATCAGAAGGGTGCTTAACTTCAAGGAGATAGGGGTTTTGGCGGCCTTCGTGGCTCTGGCCATCTTCACCGCCGCCTTCAACCCCAGGTTCCTCTCCCCATATAACCTTCAGGTTCTGACCAAGCAGATAGCCATCTTCGGCCTGATAGCCATAGGTGAGACATTCGTGATCATCACGGCCGGCATCGACCTCTCCCCCGGCTCGGTGGTCGCCCTGACGACGGTTCTGGTGGCCTGGTTTATGGTACACGGTTTCGGTGTGATTGGCGGGATTCTCCTCACGCTGATCCTCTCGGCCGGGATCGGGGTGTGGCACGGGGTTTTCGTCAGCAAGCTGAACGTCCCGCCTTTCATAATCACCCTCGGCACCTTCGCCATCGGAAGGGGACTGGCCTCCGTCATCACCAGAGGCTGGCCGATCCTCAATCTGCCGAGGGGCTTCTCCCGTCTCTGGGAGGGGATGATATTGAGGGTGCTCCCCGTTCCCGTGTTGGTGTTGATCGTGGTCGTCGGGACCTCGATCTTCATCCTACACTTCACGATCTTAGGCAGGCACATCTACGCCGTCGGGGGAAACATCGAGGCGGCGAGGCTGTCGGGGATAGATGTGGAGAGGGTGAGGATTATCGTCTACGTCATCAGCGGGCTTCTGTCGGGGATGGTTGGGATTTTGCTCGCCTCAAGGCTAGGGCAGGGGAATCCGAACGTCGGACAGTTTTACGAGCTTTACGCCATCGCCGCATCCGTCATAGGCGGAACCAGCCTCTTCGGCGGGATCGGCACCATCCTCGGAGCGCTGATAGGTGCATGTATCTTAAGCACCATGTGGAACTCGCTGGTGCTTTTGAGGGTTTCAGCCTACTGGCACAACGTGGCCCTCGGTTTGGTCATCGTTGTCGCCGTAACGGTTGATATCTTGCGAAAGAGAGGGAGGTAAGGAGGATGAGGAGGGTTTCAGCGATACTGCTTATCATCTGTCTGGCTTTCGTCCTCACAACGGGGGCGAACGCGAAGAGGGTCCGCATCGGCCTGCTCGGAAAGTCCGTCCATCCATACTGGGATGTGGTCAGGAAGGGGATGGAGGACGCGGCCGAAAAGCTGGACGTCGAGGCCACATTCTATGTGCCTCAAAGCGAGGATATCCCCAAACAGATAGAGACGTTGGAGACATGGATCGCCATGGGGATCGACGGGATAGCCTTTGCACCCTCCGATCCGGACGCCGTGGTTCCGGTCATCAAGAAGGCGATGAAGGCAGGTATTCCGTGTGTCAGCATCGATACCGATTCGCCCCAATCCGGGAGGCTCTGCTACATCGGGACGGATAACTACACTGCCGGAAAAATAGCGGGGGAGAAGATGGCCGAAGTTTTGAAGGGCAAAGGCAAGGTGGCCATCTGCACCGGCTCGATCACCGCCATGAACTCCCTTGAGAGGATAAAGGGGTTCAAGGACGCCATCGCCAAATATCCCGGCATCGAGGTGGTCGAGCCGATCCTGGTCGATAACGAGGACACGGCGAGGGCGGTCGAGCTGGCCGAAACTGCCCTTTTGAACAACCCCGATCTGGACGCCTTCTTCGGCGTTTACGCCTTCAACGGCCCTTCGGCGGCCAAGGCGGTCAAGGCGGCCGGAAAGGCCGGTAAAGTCCATATCGTCTGCTTCGATACCACGGACGAACATCTCTACCTGATCAAGGAGGGCCTTATAGATGCGGCGATAGGACAGAGACAGTACTTCATGGGATACCTCAGCGTCGTCGTTCTGGCCGACATGGTTCGGGCGGGCGTTGAGAACGTGATGATGCTTCTGCCGAAGAACGAGAAGGGGGACGTGATAATCGACACGGGCGTCGACGTGGTGACGAAGGAGAACCTGAGGGATTATGTGGAACAACTGGACAGATGGGGCGTCAAACACACGTTCAAACCCTAAGGCCATGATTATAGAACAGATCGAGGGAGGGGATATCGCACATCTTTACCCCCGCCTCTCGCTCCTCGATCCGCCGCTTTTCATACTGCACAGCGGCATGGAGCCCAGGACGGATACGGAATATCCGCTCGCGAGATACTCCTTCATGGGCTGGTCGCCGTTCGCCGTCCTGAGCGCTAAGAGGGATGAGGTGAGGCTATGCCGGTGTGATGGCTCAACCCTTTCCTGGCACGGGGACCCGTTTGAGGCGCTCAGAGGGCTGCTTAAGAGGTGGAATCTCCCAAACATCCCTCAAACCCCTTTGCCGGCCGGAGCCGTGGGATATCTCGCCTATGACCTCAAGGCCTTCACCGAGCCTGTCTCCCCCCATCCGAACGACGACCTGAACCTGCCGGATATGTTCCTCGCATTTTACGATGCCGTGATCACATTCGACCACGCTCATAAGCGGCTGATCGTCACATCCACCGGCCTGCCTGAAAGCGGGGAGAGGGCTAGGATCAGGGCGAGGGAGAGGATGGAGGAGATGCTGAACTTTATCCTCTCCGGCCCGGCCGCCCTCGAAAAGCTGTGCCTCTCACATCCGTTCGGCGAGCTTGTCTCCAGCTTCTCAAAGCCCGATTATGTGAGGGCCATAGAGGAGGTCAAGGGTTACATAGCGGCCGGGGACATCTATCAGGCCAACATAGCACAGCGGTTCTCACTCGGATGGGAGGGCAACGCCCTGGGGCTTTTCCTGAAGCTCAGCGAGATAAACCCCGCACCCTTTTCGGCATATCTCGATCCGGGCGGATTTCAGGTAGTCTCCTCATCGCCGGAGAGGTTTTTGAGGTTCGATCCGGCCACGCGGCTGATACACACCAGACCCATAAAGGGCACAAGGCCGAGGGGTGAGGGGATGGGCCAGGAGCTGATGCGGAGCGAAAAGGATTCGGCCGAGCACATCATGATAGTCGATCTCGAGCGAAACGACCTGGGGAAGATCGCCGAGATAGGAAGCGTGTGGGTGCCCGAGCTGAAGGTGCTCGAGCCCTTCCCGACGGTCTATCACCTCACCTCCACGGTCGAGGCGAGGGTTAAAAGGGGATGTGACCTCGTCGACATCCTGAGGGCCACCTTCCCCGGCGGCTCCATAACGGGCGCTCCGAAGATAAGGGCGATGGAGATCATAGACGAGGTCGAGCCGGTCGGAAGATCCATCTACACGGGCTCGATCGGATACCTCAGCTTCAGCGGACATATGGACCTGAACATCGTCATAAGGACGATCTTCGTTCTGGAGGGACGGGTGCACTTCTACGTCGGCGGAGGGATAGTCGCCGATTCAGATCCTGAGATGGAATACCAGGAGACGCTGGATAAGGGAAAGGCACTCGTGGAGGCGCTATGCAGGATGGATATGTCTGGATGAACGGGGAGATCATACCGGCCGAAAAGGCCAGGGTGAGCGTAAACGACTACGGATTTCTCTACGGGTTCGGCCTGTTTGAGACGATAAGGGCCTATAACGGCAAACCCTTCATGCTGGAGGCGCACCTGGAGAGGATCAACGGATCGCTGAGGTCCCTGGGATTGAGCTTCCGGCTTGAGCCGAGGGAGATACGAAGGGCCGTCGAGCAACTGCTTGCCGAGAACGGGCTTTCATCGGCCGATTCCAGGATCAGGCTCTCGATCACCCCCGGCGAGGGGAAACCCACAGGTGATCTGGGAAGCTGCGGGGAACCGACGATCGTGATCCTAGCGTCCCCTATTTCGCCCGATCTGGACGCCACCCTGACCTTGGGCGTCAAGGCCGTGGTCTATCCCCATCCCCGCTCGCTCTCCGGTGAGATGGCGCGCATGAAGCTGAGCTCATACGTCGAAAATCTGCTTGCAAGGCGGTACGCCAGGGAGGAAGGGGCGTTTGAGGCGATCTTCCTCGATCGATCCGGATATGTGCTTGAGGGCGCGATAAGCAACCTGTTCATGCTGAGGAGGGAGAGGCTTATAACCCCTCCCGTCGAGCTCGGGCTGTTGCCGGGGATAACTAGGTCGGTCGTTATCCGGATCGCCCGCGATCTGGGGGTAGAGGTCGATGAGGAGCCCTTTCGGCTGGAGGATCTCCTGGAGAGCAACGGGATCTTCATAACCAACTCCATAATCGGCATCGTGCCCGTCAGGGAGCTGGAGGGGAGGATGATGGGGATACCTGAGATCGTAAACGCCCTGCGCGAGGAGTATCGGGAGCTCACAGAAGTTTCTCCTTCTTCACCCCTCCAAGCTGGGTCGGGACGTGGATGACCGTCACCGTATCCAGGTTCAGCCCCTCCTCAATGGCTGGGCCGAGCTTATCCGGATCATCTATGTAGACCCCTCTGGCTCCGAGCGCCTGTGCGACCCTATCGAACCTTATCTCGCCTAAGAGACAGGCGGCCCTTCTGTCGGCGGGCTGTCCGTCGGCGACTATACCCCACGCGTTATCGCAGGCCACGACGGCCACATACGGGGTGTTGAACCTAAGCGCCGTCTCTATATCCGCCAGCGTGAATCCCGCGGCACCGTCTCCGCTCAAAAGCAGCACCGGATGATCGGGCCTCGCCATCTTGGCCGCCACCGCTCCGGGGATGCCCCATCCGACCACCCCGCTTATGCCGCAGGTGAGCCAGTGCTCAGGGTGTCTATCGAAAAGGAAGGCGTGTGCCCATCTGCCGATGTTGCCGCCGTCGAGAAGGAACGTGACCTCCTGATCCAGAAACCTCTTCAGCTCCCTGCATATCCGGATCGAAGGCAACGGCACCACCTTCTCCCATCCCCGATCCTTCCACTCCTCTATAAGGCTCAGATGTTCGTCTCTGACCTCCTCCAGCCACTCCTCGTTACTCCATTCGATCCCCTTTGCCTCCTCGATCATCGCCCTCAGCACCGACTTCGGGTCTCCCTGTATGCCCACATCCGGCAGCGTAACCCTTCGCAGCTCCGTCCCGTCCAGCTCCACCCTGATGAGCCTGTAATCCTCGGGACAGACGGGCGGTCCGCCGTAGGAAAGCCTGTAGTCGAATCTGGCTCCCACCGCCAGAATCACATCGGCCTTGCGGAGCATCCCCAGCCCGCCGATATGCTCCAGGTTGGTTACGCCCACATATTGCGGGATGGCCGAGTTTATGCATCCTCTATCCCACAGGTGTGATAGAACGGGTATGTTCGTGAGCTTCGCGAACTCCACCACCTCTTCGCCCGCGTCGGCGTAAAAGGCACCGCTGCCGACGATCATGAAGGGCCTTTTGGCCGATGCCAGAAGCTTCACCGCATCCCTTATGAGATCCGGATCGCCCTGACAGGACTGCCTCACCTCAGCCTTGAAGGGAGGGCGGGATCTGGGAAGTTTCCCCTCATCCACCTCCGCCGCCAGCACGTCGACGGGCACCGTGAGGTGTACCGGGCCGGGACGGTTTCCTATGGCATGTGCGATCGCCGTGTTCAGGGTCGGCTCCAGCGCGTTGACGTGTGAGATAAGGGCGGAGTATTTGGTGATCGGCGAGACGATAGCGGCCTGATCCAATTCCTGAAAGTGATCCGCGCCGCGGGTTGAAAGCGGGCTACAGCCGCTTATGAGCATCATCGGGCCGCCGTCCCAAAAGGAGTTCGCCACTCCCGTCACGGCGTTGGTGTGGCCCGGCCCGCTGCTGACGGCCACCACGCCGAGTTTCCTGGTCATCCTGCTCCATACATCGGCCATATACGCGGCCGCCTGTTCGTTACGGACGTCGATCAGTTTCACCCCGAGGTCCAAACATGCGTCATAAAACGGATTTAACCCATTGCCGCAGAGGGTGAAGACATGTTCCACCCCCATCTCCTTCAATCTCTTAACCAGAAGCTGAGCTCCGTTCATATCCATACCTCCTGACCTTATATGCGTT
>CAZHVH010000160.1:6318-7415 GCA_964535855.1 uncultured bacterium | reverse complement strand
AGGGAAGGAGGTGTCTGATTGAGGGATAGGCTTGAAGATGCGATTAAGCGGGCAAGGGCAGATTACATCGAGATCAGATTCGAGGAGGTGGAATCCGTATCGGTCTCGTTCAGGGGCAGGGAGATCGATTCGATCAGCTCCTCCAAGGTAAGAGGCGGGATAGTGAGGGCGCTCATGAAGGGCGGATGGGGAATGGCGGTTTTCAACGATCCGGATCGGATCGCCGATAGCGTCAAGGTTGCGTGTGAGAATGCCGCCATCGTCGGCAAAGAAAAAAGCCAGCTCGCCCCCGTCGAGCCGGTTGTGGACGTGATAAAGGCCGATCTCAGCCCGCCCAAGATCGATTTCAGAACCGTCCCTCTGGAGGAGAAGGTGAAATTGGCGGCTGAATACAACGATATAATCCTCACCTTCCACGATAAGATCGAGACAACATCGGTCCGATACGGCGATTCCTTCAGGAAGGTTTGGTACATCAATTCAGATGGAACCTATATCGAAGATGAGAGACCCTCGATACACATCTACATGACCGCTATCGCACGGGATGGAGACAACGTGCAGAGGGGGTTTGAAAGCGTGGCGTCACACGATGGGTTCGAGACGGTCAAGGATCAGCATGAGAGGGCTCAGGCCGCAGCCGAACGGGCTGTGAAGCTCCTTTCGGCCCCTCCAGTTCAGGGCGGGATATACACCGTCGTCCTCAATCCCAAGCTCGCCGGGGTCTTCGCTCATGAAGCCTTCGGACATCTCAGCGAGGCGGACTTCGTTTATGAGAATCCCAGGATGAGGGAGCTCCTGAAGATCGGGAGAAAATTCGGAACTGAAGCCCTATCGATAGCCGACGACGGGTCTATCCCGGGGTTATACGGCTCCTGCAAATATGACGATGAGGGCGTTAAAACCCGTAAAAACTTCCTGATCAAAGAGGGCGTCTTGGTCGGCAGGTTACACTCGCGCGAGACGGCGGCGAAGATGAAGGAGCCGATCACCGGCAACGCACGCGCGTTAGGATATGCCCATGAGCCGATCGTCCGGATGACCAACACCTATATCGAGCCCAGGGATGCGAAGTTCGATGATATGATCTCGGAGGT
>CAZHVH010000160.1:0-6218 GCA_964535855.1 uncultured bacterium | reverse complement strand
AGCGTTACCTCTCCCCAGGACATCGACGCGTTGATCGACAACGCCATAGCATCGGCTAAATTCGGCCGAGAGGTGAGTTATATCTTCCCTAATCCCGCCCCTCCACCTCAGGTTAAGATATTTGACGAGGCCGTCACGCGGATAACCACCAAGGAGATGGTCGAGTGGTGTCAGGAGATGATCTCCATGTTGAAGGAGTACAACCCCGATATCTCGGCCTACGCAGGGGCGTCGAAATCCATCTCCTATTTTCACATGGCCAACACAAGCGGGCTGGACTATGGGGATGTGTCAAGCGGATATGGGATCGGGATCTACGGCGAGCTCGTCAGGGGCGAGGACATACTTTACGCCGGCTACGGTTTCGGATGGCGGAAGGCGGAGATAGATCATACCGAGATCGCACGCAAAGCGATCGAAAGGTTCAAATTGGCCGAGCGCAACGTGAAGATCCCCTCGGGCAGATATCCCGTTTTGTTTCCTCCCACGGGGTTGGGGACGTTGCTTCTGACCTTGAGATTGGCGCTCAGCGGCAAGAACGTCCTGATGGGCGATTCACCTCTTTCGGATAAACTTGACCAACAGGTTTTCAACTCCTCCCTATCCCTCATCGATACCGCCCTGATCGATTACATGTCCGGAAGCAGCCGATACGATTCCGACGGGGTACGCAAAGGCGAAACCAGATTGATCGATTCCGGCGTGCTGAGGGGGTTCCTCTACGATCTGGACACCGCATCCAGGGCAAAGAGAAAGCCGACGGGGAACAACGGATGTGCCCCCAACAACTGGGTCATCTCTCCTGGCGGGACACCCCTCAAGGAGCTCATCTCCTCTATCAAGGAGGGGCTGATGGTCGAAAGCGTGATGGGGCTCGGACAAGGCAATCCCATAAGCGGGGAGTTTTCGGTCAACATCGCCTTGGGATATAAGATCGAAAACGGCGAGATCGTCGGTAGGGTTAAAAACACGATGCTTGCCGGCAACGTGTATGATGCCCTCAAGGAGGATATCATCCTGAGCGATGAGAGCGAGTGGGTTAACGGATGGCTCAAAGCACCGGCCATATTGGTGCCCGAGCTGAACGTGGTCAGTAAATAGAGTCAAGAGGGGAAGAACTGAATGTCTCCAGCGGTTTTACGTATGAAAGCACAACAAGAGGACAGGCGGACGTTATTTACGAGGTCGTGGACGTGATCGAGATGAAGGGAAGGGAGTGGGGATATCAGAGAAGCGTGACCCTCAGGTCGATCCTGATAGCAACTCTGCTGATCCCGCTTAACATCTATTGGATAATCCAGCTTGAGGTGGTCAGATACACGCATCCCACCCTCATACATCCCCTTTCGAATGTGATCTTCATCCTCTTTTTCCTGACGGGTTTTTCGCTCATCCTGGGGAAGCTCATCCCTAAGCTATCATTAGGACAGGGCGAGCTTTTGACCATATACGTGATCCTTTGTATCGTCTCCTCGCTCTGCTCGCACGACATGATGGAGATACTGGTGACCATTTTGGGCTATCCCTATAGGTTCGCCTCGCCTGAGAACGAATGGGGTGATCTCTTTCTGAAACAGCTTCCAAGGTGGCTTACGGTGGACGACATGAAGGCTCTCTCAGGCTATTATGAGGGCAGCTCCTCGCTCTACATCAGACGGCATATCATGGCCTGGCTCACCCCTGCCGTCTGGTGGACCTCCTTCATCATAGTCCTGCTGTTTACGATGCTATGTATCAACACTTTCCTCAGGAGACAGTGGACGGAGCGTGAGAGGCTGACCTATCCGATAATCCAACTTCCGCTGGAGATGACCAGTCCGAGGTCGGGGTTTTTCAAAAACGGGCTTATGTGGCTTGGATTTTCGATCGCCGCCCTCATAAGCATCGTCAACCTGTTAAATTCCATCTTCCCATCCGTGCCTTACATCCCTGTTAAACGTCGAAGCATAGGATACCTCTTTACCGAAAGACCATGGAATGCTATGGGGGACGTGAGGATCGATTTCTATCCCTTCGCCATAGGCATAGCTTTCATGATACCGCTGGATCTGCTTTTATCCTGTTGGGTCTTCTACTGGCTTTACAAGATGGAGCTGGTTGTCGGGAGTGTGATGGGATGGCGGAGCATATCCCGATTCCCCTACGCCAATGAGCAGGGTTTCGGGGCATATATCGGCATACTGCTCTTCGTTATCTGGACCGGCAGATCTCATTTCAAATCCGTGGTTAAGCATATCCTGGGGATAGATCGGATGGACGATTTGCGAGAGCCCATGCCGTATCGGATGGCGGCCATAGGATTAGCCCTTGGCTTTTCGTATCTCTTCCTCTTCTCGTACCGGATGGGCATGTCGATATGGGTGATACCGATTTTTTTTGCCATATACTATCTGCTGGGCACGGTCATAGCCAGGATGAGGGCGGAGTTGGGATTTCTGGTTCATGACCTACATCACATCGATCCGCACAGCATGATGGTGGATATCTTCGGCACGCGAAAGCTAGGGGTACAAAATCTGGTGGGCTTTTCGCTCTATATGTTCTTCAATCGCGCATATAGGGCCCATCCGATGCCACAGGAGCTTGAGGCGATGAAGATCGGCGAGAGGATAAACCTGAATCAAAGGAGGATAGCCTTCGCGATCATGTATGCGACGGTGTTGGGGGCGATTTTGACCTTCTGGCTGCTTTTGGACAATTATTACAGGCATGGGGCTGAGACGGGCTATTACGGCCCCTGGGCGTTGGGGTTCGGCAGGGGGATATATAGACAGCTTGAAGGGTGGTTAAATTATCCAAGGGATCCGGATATTCCGGCCATGGGTTTCATGGGAGGCGGATTCGCCGTGGCGGTTCTGTTGATGATGGCCAGGACCAGGTTCCTCTGGTTCCCGCTTCATCCCCTGGGATATGCCATGGCCAACAGTTGGGGGATGTATAACCTGTGGTGTCCACTGTTCGTTGCATGGCTCTTAAAATGGGTGATACTCAAGCAAGGAGGTTTGAAATCCTATCGCAGGGCCATACCCTTCTTCCTCGGCCTTGCGCTTGGGGATTTCATACTGGGCAACATCTGGAGCATATCGAGCGTGCTAGCCAACACGACCCTCTATCAGTTCTGGCCCTGAAAGGTCGGCTTTGCAGGGACGGGTTTGAGTTAAGCGAGCCCCGACCTCTTCTATCCTCCATCGGGTCGTTTTCTCAGCAACATGTGCTCTTCTCTTTAGCTTCAAACCGTGTTATAATTCAGGATCAAACCGGATGAGGAGGTTTTACCATGAGCGACCCTCTCAGGTTTGGGGTGATAGGTCTGGGTGTTGGGATGTCCAGGGCGAAAATGGTTATGGAGGCCGAAGAGGCCGAGCTGGTCGCCGTCTCCGATCTTATCGAGGAGAGGAGGCGAAGGGCGGCTGAAAGCTTCGGCTGTGATACATATGAAAACTACCATGAGATGCTCGAAAGGAATGATATAGACGTTGTCATGGTGATGACACCCAGCGGGCTTCACGGCAAAATCGGCATGGATGTGGCAAAGGCCGGTAAGCACGTGATAACCACCAAACCCATGGATGTCACCCTTGAAGCGTGCGACGCCCTGATAGAGACATGCGAAAAGGAGGGCGTTAAGCTGATGGTCGATTTCGGCGAAAGATATAGCGGCTGGAATCGAAAGATCAAAAAGGCGATAGAGGTGGGGGCTATCGGCGACCCGATACTGATTGAGGTCAGAATGAAATGGTGGCGGTCGGAAGAATATTATGAGGGGTGGCACGGAACCTGGGAGCTGGATGGCGGAGGCTCTATAATGAACCAGGGAGTTCACCAGATAGACCTCATGCAGTGGTTCATGGGGCCGGTCGATTCGGTATGCGGGCATTACGGCGTATACGGACATAAGAACTGTGAAACCGAAGACCTCACCGCTGCCTTGGTCAGGTTCAAAAACGGAGCGGTGGGAACGATACTCACCACGACCACCTGCCCGAAGGGGAAAACGACCATGATCGAGATACACGGGTTGAAAGGAGTTATAGGGAAAGGTCCCCAGGTATGGGAGTTCATCGACGAACCGCCCCAGATAGAGGTCGAGCCACACCCGAGGAACATCGTAGAGGACGCCATACAGGTCATCAAATACGGAGGCGAACCAGCGGTCGACGGATATGAGGGGAGGAAATCGGTTGAGATAATCCTGGCCATATACAAATCCTCCAGGGAGGGAAGATGGATACAACTGCCGCTTAAATGAAGATCTCATCAGGAGGCGGTTCGACCATCGAGCCGTCTCCTTATCGATCGGGGGAGGGCTAAAAGATGGAGATACCTGAAAGGGATAAAGCGATACTACGCCGGCTCGCTGAGAAGGTGGCCGAGATAGCCGATCTGCCTGTGCAGAGGGAGAGGGCTGGGATGTGGCGCCGGCTGAACCAACTCGAACCCGTAAAACCGATGATCTGGATCAACGAGATCCCCTGGCATGAGATGGATGTGAACGGCGAGCTGGAGATTCAATCGACCCACCCCTTCGCCCGCGGGCTGGAGATACAGCTTAGGAGAACCATATACCAGTGGGAACACATGCCGGGCGATATGGTGGTTGAGAGGAAGATCTATTCGCCGCTGGTCATCCGCGATACCGGCTTCGGGATCAGGGAGGAATCGGATATCATCAGGGTAGATGCCAGGGGTGTCGCCTCGAGAAGGTTCCATCCTCAGATCAGAAGCGAGAAGGATCTGGAGAAGATAAAAACACCTGTGATAACACATGACGTCGAGGCCAGCGAGCGGAACTATCAGGTGATGGTCGACATCTTCGGCGGCATACTGGAGGTCGAAAAGCGCGGGGTGGCCGGAATGTGGTTCGCGCCGTGGGATCAACTGGTCACATGGTGGGGTGTGGAGCAGGTCTTCATGGACCTCATCCTCCGGCCGGAACTCGTGCATATGGCTATGGATCGCCTCGTAAACGCGCACCTCAGCAGGCTGGATCAACTGGAAAGACTTAACCTGCTGTCGCTGAACAACAGGAACATAAGGATCGGATCAGGAGGATATGGCTACACCGATGAGCTGCCCCAGGAGGATTTCGACCCGAATCACGTCCGGACCATAGATCTGTGGGGCTGCGCAACGGCTCAGATATTCTCGGATGTCTCGCCTCAGATGCATGAGGAGTTCGCCCTAAAATACGAGAGGAGATGGCTGGAGCGTTTCGGTCTGACCTATTACGGCTGCTGTGAGCCACTTCACCACAAGGTGGGGATCTTGAGGAGCATACCGAACCTGCGCAAGATATCCATGAGCCCTTGGGCGGATCTCGATAGAGCCGCCGAGGAGGTGGGTGATAGCTACGTCATCTCATACAAACCCAATCCGGCCGTCCTGGCTGTGGATGAATGGAATCCCGATTTCGCCCGTAAGGAACTGCGCAAGGCCCTGGAGAAGACGAGAGGGTGTGCCGTTGAGGTGATAATGAAGGACATATCCACCGTTCGATATGAGCCGCAGAGGCTATGGGAGTGGGCTCAGATCGCTGCCGAGGAGACGGAGAGGCTTACTTCCTCTCGCGCTTAGCCAGGACGATGGTTATGTCGTCGGCAGGGGGTTTGCCTCCTCTGAACTCATTCAAGGTGCTGAGTATTCTGTGTCCCAATCTATGAGGTGGATCGCGAAAGCAGCCCGCTACGAGGTTGAAGAGCCTTTCAAATCCGAAGAGGTCCCCCTCAGGGCTTTCGGATTCAACGATGCCGTCCGAATACATCATCAGTCCATCGCCGCTCGACCACTCCACGGTTACGGAGTTATAGGGATAGGGATCGAGATATCCGAAGCCGAGGGGCATATTTGTGGCCTCCAATTCGATGATCTCCTCGCCCCTGCATAGGAGCGGATACGGATGTCCGGCATTGACATAGTGGAATATATCACCCTCAAAGAGCACATAGCAACAGGTCGCGTAGGCATGCGTCCTTTTACCGGCATCTATGATGACCTGCTCGAGGGCTTTCATCACGGCGATCGGGGATGGATCGACTCTGATCTGTGTGTGCAGTGCGCTCCTTATAAGCGCCACGAGCAAAGCGGCATCTATTCCATGTCCTCTGCCATCCGCTATTATGCAGCATACCCTTCCGTCGGGCAGGGCGATGTAGTCGAAGTAATCGCCTCCAACCGTTTCGGCAAGCACACAAGCGCCCCATAGGTGCAGATCGCCGACC
>CAZHVH010000159.1:4859-7440 GCA_964535855.1 uncultured bacterium | reverse complement strand
GGCGATAGCCGAGTTTCAGAAGCTCCTGGACAAGTACCCGCAGAGCGATCAGGCGGATAACGCCCAGTTCGAGATAGGCAACAGCTACAGGCTCAAGGGGGATTACAAGGCCGCCATCGAGGCCTATGAGAAGGTAAGCCCCGATAGCGAGTTAGCCGACAGGGCGAAGCTCCTGATCGGCGATTGCTACCTCGCCCTCAACGAGGTGAAGAAGGCGAAGGAGATCTATAAGTCCCTCATCAGAAAGTATCCCTATCTCAACAGCGATGAGGCGCGCGAGGCTAAGAGGAACCTCGATCTGATGGCGAGGATAGCCAAGCTGGAGAAAGAGCTCAGGGAGGGAGTGGAGGCACACAGGGATAACGCACTTTTTGAGATCGGCAGGATCTACCTCGAGGAGTTAAACCTCCCTGACGTGGCGGCTGAGAGGTTCAAGGAGCTGGCCGAGAGGTTTCCTAAGAGCGAGTTGGCCGATGATGCGATGATGATGCTAGGCGAGAGCTATTGGCGCATGGCCAAGTACGAGTCTCCACCTAAGGTGGACACCAGGAAGCTGGCGGCGTTCGTCAGGTATTACTATATCCTCGACAGATACCCGCAGCTTGGGGAGATGGATCTACGCAAGATCGGGCTTAAACCCCATTGGCCCGCCGGATATCCGAGCAGAGGATACGAGAAGTTTTACGGCAGGGGCATGAGATATGACAACTACTACCTCGAAGTGCGATTCCTCCTGAGCAGATATCGCGATCTGAGGGAGTGGCGATATACGGACTTCCTGCCTCCCAGCTATGGCAAGGCGATGGAGACGTGGAATGAGCTTCTGGAGAGATACCCGAACACCGATGCAGCTCTGAGGTGCCGCAAAGTAGCGGCCAAGAGGCTGGCTGAGCTTGGAAGGGCCTTCTACAACGCAGGCGCTCCTGGATTCAGCAACGTCCTGCTTCACGAGTCGCTCAGCTACTATCCGACGCCGGAGGCACATATCTACCTGGCCTATTTCTACGCCGATGCCAGGGCCTTCTCAAACGACAGGACGTCGCTTTATAACAAGATCCGGGTGTTCGATCACATAAAGCAGGCGGAGAAATTGGTGTCCCCCGACTCGGAGCTGGCCTCCCAGATCAAACAGCTGAAGACCTGGATGAACTACCGTATGCGTATAGAGGCTCTTGAGGCTAAAGTAAATAAGCTCAGCAACCGAGGAGGCTAATAAACCCAAAAAGAAAGGATGATAGCCGATGGAAGAGGTCCGGCAGATAGGCCCTCAGGCCGAGTTGGTGGCTAAGTATGAGGAGCAGATAAGGCGGCTCGAAAATTACATGGAGTCGCTTGAAAATGAGGTGGCCAATTTAAGGCGCAAGCTCAACTCGGCCCATTCTGAGGAGATCGAGCTGAGGCTGTATGAAACCACGCGTGAGCTGATAAACGCGCACAGGCGTAACCGTAAACTTACGGACGCCCTGCGCGATGTGAGGGAACAGATAGAAACCCTGAAGGAGAGGGTCGATAAACTCACCGCTCCGCCTAACAATTACGCCGTCTTTCTGAGCGCAAATGACGACGGAACGGTGGATGTCGACCTGGGTGGGAGGAAATGGAGGGTTAACGTAGATCCGTCGATAGACGTGACGAAACTCCGCAAAGGTCAGGAGGTCATCGTCAATTCCGAATATAACGTCGTTGGGGTTCGTCAGTTCGACGGACAGGGTGAAGTGGTGAAGGTGAAGGAGAGACTGGATGAGAAGAGAGTTATAGTCAACTACAGGGCGGACGAGGAGAGGGTGGTCGAGCTGGCTGAGACGGTCAAGGAGGAGGAGTTCAGATACGGCGACACAGTGCTGGTCAACCTTCAGACCGGATTGGTGATGGAGAAGCTGCCCAAGGCGGAGGTGAAGGATCTGCTTCTGGAAGAGGTGCCGGATATAACGTACGACGATATAGGCGGGCTGGACAAACAGATCGAACAGATACGCGACGCTATAGAGCTGCCCTACGTCTATCCGGAGGAGTACAAGGAGTTCGGGCTGACGCCCCCCAAGGGGATACTCCTTTACGGACCACCCGGATGCGGTAAAACCCTTATAGCCAAGGCGGTGGCCAACAGCCTTGCCAAGAAAGCTCGCGAGATAACCGGCAACCAGGACATAAAGGGGTATTTCATCAACATCAAAGGGCCTGAGCTGCTGAACAAATACGTCGGTGAAACCGAACGTAAGATCAGGGAGATCTTCCAGAGGGCAAAGGAGAAAGCCCAGGAAGGCATGCCGGTGGTCATATTCTTCGACGAGATGGACTCGCTCTTCAGAATGAGGGGCTTAGGCATCTCATCCGACATGGAATCGACCATCGTCCCCCAGTTTTTGGCGGAGATCGACGGTGTGGAAGGGGTCAGAAACGTCATCGTCATAGGAGCCAGCAACAGACAGGATCTGCTTGACCCTGCCATACTCCGTCCTGGCAGGCTGGATATCAAGATCAAGATCGACCGTCCGGACGAGGAGGGGGCAAGGGATATATTCTCCAAATACCTGAAGCCCGATCTGCCGATCGCACAATCCGAGATAGATGCGGCCGGAGG
>CAZHVH010000159.1:0-4759 GCA_964535855.1 uncultured bacterium | reverse complement strand
GAGGAGTTCAAGGAGAACGAAGATCTGCCCAACACCGCCAACCCGGATGACTGGGCCAAGATCTCCGGCCGTAAGAGCGAAAGGATCGTCAGCGTCAGGACGCTGTTCGATAAGGAGGAGAGGAAGAAAGATTACAGAATCGTCGGGACAGGGCAATATCTGTAATCCTAATCTTCGGAGGGAGTGGTAGATGCCGGTTCCCAAGGTGATGGGCGTCGAGACGGAGTATGGGATAAGCGTAAAGGGAGCGGTCGATAGGGACCCTGTCACGGCCTCCACGCTCGTCGTCAACAGCTACAGGGATAGGGAAAGGAATAAGGTATTGTGGGACTACGACCAGGAGTCCCCTACCTCCGACGCCAGAGGGTTCACATCGGATGAGACGGTGCAGAGCCCTGACGAGGAGAGCAATCGGGTGATAAACGACATCCTGATAAACGGCGGAAGATATTACGTCGATCACGCCCATCCCGAATACTGTACCCCTGAATGTCTGGACGCCAGAGAGCTGGTGAAATACGATAAGGCCGGAGAGATCATCCTCAACATCTCCCGTCAGATATCAGAGGAGGTCTTGGGAAAGGACACCAGGATAATAATCCACAAGAACAACAGCGATCATAAAGGACATAGCTACGGGTGTCACGAGAACTATCTGATGGATAGATCGGTGGATTTTCAGGAGATCGTGGACGGTCTGACGCCCTTTCTGGTCACGAGACAGATATTCACCGGCAGTGGGAAGGTTGGTTATGAGAACGGCAGCGATCCGGCGGTCTATCAGATCTCACAGCGGGCCGACTTCTTCGAGTCGGAGGTGGGGCTCAGCACCATGGTCGATCGCCCGATCATCAACACCCGCGACGAGCCTCACGCCGACGAGAAGAGGTTCAGAAGGCTGCATGTCATTGTCGGCGACGCCAACATGTCCGAATTCACCACATATCTCAAGGTGGGCACCACCGCCCTGGTTCTGACGCTCATAGAGATGGGGGTGATCAAGGACAGGTTCAAACTTATGAACCCCGTAAAGGCGATCAAGTCGGTCTCCAGAGATCTGAACTGCAACGGCCGTATAAGCCTGCTGAAGGGGGGAGATTGGACCCCTATACAGATTCAGAGGGAATATCTGAACCTGGCCGTCAAATATCTGTCTTCGACGGCCGACCCGATCGCCAAGGACATACTCGAGAAGTGGGAGTTCGTGCTCGATAAGCTCGAGGAGGATCCGATGCAGTTGGACAGACATATAGACTGGGTCATCAAAAAGCGACTGATAGAGGCCTACATGAGGAAGTTCGACCTCGACTGGTCGGATCATCGGGTTCTGATGCTGGATCTGCAGTATCACGACGTCGATCCTGAAAAAGGATTGTACTACAGGTTGGTCAAAAACGGACAGGTTGAGAGGATCCTCAACCCAGGTGAGGCGTTCAGCGCCGTCACCGACCCGCCCGAAAGCACAAGGGCCTATTTCAGAGGTATGTGTCTGAAAAAGTATTCGCAGCAGATTCACAGCGTCAGTTGGAATTCAATGGTCTTCGAGCTCAACTCATCTTCATCCCTGAACAAGATCTACATGCAAGATCCGTGTAGGGGGACGAAGGAGTTGGTGGGTGAGATACTGGACGGTTGCAAAACCGCCGATGAATTGATAAAATTCTTTGATGAGCTGTCTAAATGAGGGGGTGTGAATATGCCTTCCAAGGAGAGAAAGCAGACATACAAGAAGAGGGAAGAGGAGAAGAGGGAGGAGCGTCAGGAGCCGGAAGCCGATAAGGGGGCCCAGGACATCAAAGATGACCTGGACAGGCTTCTGGACGAGATAGATGAAATCCTTGAGGAGGATTCGGAGGAGTTCATTGAAAACTACATACAACGCGGTGGCGAATGATCTGTGGGAGCCTAAAAGCTCAGACTTCCTCGAAATGCTGATGCGTTATCATCCCCACCTATGGCCTGCTTTCAGTCTCCCTTCTCCCGCTGAAAGGGCTGAATCACGGATATATAAGATTACGAGTGAGATGATAAGGGCCCATAGGGCTCAGCGCGGTGGAGGCGAAGAGGGATTGCTCCTCGGGACCACCATCCTGGCCCTGAAATATAAGGACGGAGTGGTGATAGGCGGCGACCGAAGGGCGGTGGAGGGATACCAGGTGGGGGAACGTAGGATCGAAAAGGTCTTCTCGGTGGACGAATACTCCGCCATAGCCATAGCCGGAATAGCGGGGCCCTGCATCGAGATCGCAAAGATCTTCCAGGTCCAGGTCGAGTATCACGAGAAGATGGAGGGAACTCCCCTGAGCCTCGAGGGCAAGGCCAACTTCCTCTCAACCCTTATCAGGTCAAATCTCCAGGCGGCGATGCAGGGATTGATAGTCATACCTATATTCGCCGGATACGATCTCAAACGTAAGGAAGGGAGGATATTCAAGTACGATCTCACCGGCGGAAGATATGAGGAGACGGAGTATTACGCTATCGGATCAGGAGGCAAGGACGCTCGCGCTACCATGAAGAAGCTCTATAGACCCGATATGGACAGAGACTCGGCTTTAAGGGTGGCCGTTGAGGCCCTATGGGACGCGGCCGATGAGGATATAGCGACTGGAGGACCGGACTTCATCAGGGGTATCTATCCCACCCTCAAGCTGATAACCCAGGAGGGCACCAAAAGCCTGAAGGATGATGAGGTGGCGGGATTGTTCGATGAACTGATGGAAAAGCTTAAGGGAGATCAGAGGAGTTGATGGCATGCCACAATTCTATGTTTCCCCCGAACAGGTGATGGCCGATAAGGCCAACTATGCCAGAAAGGGGATCGCCAAAGGCAAAGACGTCGTGGCGTTGGAATATATAGATGGTATCGTTTTCGTGGCCGAGAACCTAAGCGCTACGTTGAATAAGATCCACGAGATATATGACAGGATAGCCCTGGCCGCTGTGGGGATGTATCCGGAGATAGAGCCCCTCAGAACCACGGGGATCTATCAGTGCGAGATCAAGGGATACGCCTATAGCAGGGAGGATGTCAACGCCAAATGGCTGGCCACCCTTTACTCCCAGCAGATCGGAACCGTCTTCAGACAGATCGATACCAAGCCGCTCGAGGTGGAGCTACTGCTCGCTGAGGTCGGCGATACGCCGGAGGAGAACCAGATCTTTCACATCTCCTTCGATGGAAGCGTCTGGGATGAACGCAAGATAGCCTCCATAGGCGGCCATGCCGAGGAGATAAGGAAGTTCATCCAGGGGATCTACGAGGAGGGGATGCCCCTGGAGGAGGCGATAAAGCTGGCCGTCAAAGGGATCGAGAGCATAGAGAACGATAAGAAGCTGACCTGCGATAACCTGGAGGTCGCCGTTTTGGATAGGAACAAGGAGAGGAGGAAATTCAAGAGAATTCCAAAGGGAAAGGTGGCTGAGATTTTATCATGAAACGGCGGATATTCGGTCTCGAAAGCGAATACGGCATCGTCTGCATGCCGCTCAACAAGGGCGGCAGGCCCCTTCCGGTGCAGAATGCCGTGACCTATCTCTTTAAGGGGATAACCTCCGGCAGGATGTATCCGGATGTCTTCCTGGAGAACGGCGCTCGGTTCTATCAGGATATAGGATGTCATCCGGAATATGCCACGCCGGAGTGTGATAACGTCTATGACCTGGTGGTTCACGATAAGGCCGGCGAGCGGATCGTGGAGGAGCTGATGATAAGGGCCGAAAGGGCACTGCAAAGGGATGGATTCAACCATAGGATATCCATATTCAAGAACAACACCGATTCGCGCGGAAACACCTACGGCTGTCACGAAAATTACCTGATGGACAGGCATGTCAGCCTCCGGCAGCTCGCCACTCAGCTTATCCCGTTCTTCGTCACGAGGCAGATCTACACGGGCGCAGGCAAGGTCAAAAGCAGCATCAGGGGCGGATACGCCATCTCACAGCGGGCTCAGTACATACGTGAGGATATCTCGATAGCCACCACCACCGCCAGGGGGATAATCAACACGAGGGATGAGCCACATGCCGACAGGGAGAAATACCGCAGGCTCCATGTGATCGTGGGGGATTCGAACATGTCGGAATTCACCAATTACCTGAAAGTTGGCACCACGCACATCGTGCTGATGATGATCGAGGACGGGTTCCTGGACAAGCGGATGGCGCTTTACGATTCGGTCAAGGCGATGCAGCAGATCTCCGAGGATCTGAGCTGTAAGAAGACGATTGAGCTGGAAAGCGGCAAGAGACTCACCCCTGTGGAGGTACAGAGATATTACCTCGAGGCGGCCCATAGATACTTCGAGACGGAGGAGATCGATCCCGTCAGCAAGGATGTGCTCAAGAAATGGGCCTACGTGCTCGACAAAATAGCCGAGGACCCGATGCAGTTGGACAGGGAGATCGACTGGGTGATAAAGAAACGGATGATAGAGACCTACGTGAACAGACGGAGGATAAGATGGGATGACGCCAGGGTTCACATGCTCGACCTGCAATATCATAACATCAGGCGCAAGGTCGGCCTATACTATATCCTTGAACGAGAGGGCAGGGTCGAGCGAATCGCCACAGACGAGGCGATAGAACACGCCATGCGTAACCCCCCTGAAACCACAAGGGCGAAGTTCAGGGGGCAGTTCGTCAAACTCGCCAACGAACAGAAGATACTATGCGGGGTCAATTGGAGCTACATACAGCTTTATGAGCCATGCCAGCAGCTTTACCTTTCAACCGACCCGCTTGATCCCGTCTA
>CAZHVH010000158.1:0-7502 GCA_964535855.1 uncultured bacterium | reverse complement strand
TAGGATGAAATCCGGCGAAATTATATCACCGGTTCAGTGAAAATTCAACCTTGCGTTCGTTCACCTCTCACCACTTGACCTGAAGGGCCTTTTCGGCGATAATTATCCGGACGAGATCTCTATCCCCGCCATTTGCGATGTGGAGGTGATGAGGCGTGAAGATAGGGGTTATATCCGATACCCATGACAATATACCTAAGATCGAAAAGGCTGTAGGGCTATTCAACAGCGAAGGGGTCGAGATGGTGTTACATGCAGGCGATTTCATCTCACCCTTCACCGCTGGTCCTTTTGGGAAGCTTAGATGTAGGCTTATAGGGGTGTTCGGCAATAACGACGGCGAGAAGTTCGGCCTGAGGGCCAAATTCGAAGGGATAGGTGAGATCTCGGAGGATTACGCCGAGGTCGAGATCTCAGGCAGGAGGATATTTCTGACCCACAAGGATGCCCTCGTCGAGACGATCGCCGAAAGCGGACGGTATGATGTCGTGATCTACGGCCACACACATGTCCCGGAGGTAAGAAGGATCGGCGAGACGCTCCTGATCAACCCGGGTGAGGCGGGCGGATGGCTTAAGGGTCGGTCCACCGTGGCGCTCCTCGATCTGGACACGATGGAGGTCGATCTGAGGGAGATATAAGAGGGAGGAGAGGATATGAGGAAGATAAATTCGCCACTCAAATGCCTGCCCAACCGCGTCTGGCGATCATACCTGGGGGGCAGGTTGATAGATGAGCTGCGCGGCGAGCCGAATCCAAAGGACGGGAACTATCCCGAGGAATGGGCTGCTTCGATCACAAGGGCTATAAACGGCCCCGGACACCCGCCCGACGAGGGACTGAGCAAGGTCGTTTGGGAAGGGGAGATGGTCACCCTGCTTGATCTGATCCGTCGTTTTCCTCAAGATATGTTGGGCGAGGAGCACTTAAGCCGATTCGGTGAGACGACGGCCTTGCTGGTAAAGCTCCTCGATTCGGCCGAAAGGCTTCAGATCCAGGCGCATCCTGATAAATCCTTCGCCAGAAGATACCTCAACTCCGATTACGGCAAAACCGAATCGTGGATAATCCTACGCGTTAGAGAGGACATGCCTGAACCCCCGTATATCCTGCTCGGATTCAAGCCAAGCGTGAGCAAGAAAGGATTCAAAGAGGCCGTTATGAGACAAGATGTGCCGACGATGGAGAGCTATCTGCATAAGCTCCCCGTTCAACCCGGCGATGTGTATCTCGTCAAAAGTAGAGTACCTCATGCCATCGGTCCCGGGGTCTTCATGGTGGAGGTACAGGAACCCACGGACTTCGTCGTGCTGGTTGAAAGGAGAGGAAGCGGCGGGGTGGTGCTGAGCGAGGAGGAGTGCAGCATGGGGTTGGGGATGGAAACCGCTCTTAAGGTCTTCGAGTACGAGGGGATGAGCGAAGAGGAGCTTGAAGGAAGATATAAGCTTGAGCCGAAGGTAACGGAGGAAAGCTCCGGCGGCAGGGTGGTGAGATTGATAGACGAGGAGATAGCTGAGTGCTTCAGCGCTGAAAGCCTTGAGGTGAACGGTGAGCTCTCCCTCGCGAGGGAAACCTTCTACATAGGGGTCATCGTTGAGGGAGAAGGAGTTATCAGAGGCGATTTCGGATCCCTTCCACTCAGGCAGGGTGATTGTATCTTCATACCCACATCGCTTGAAGAGCATGAATACAGGGGGCGGATGAAACTCATAGCGTGTTATCCGCCTACAAGGGGGATAGAGCGAACTTAGGAGAGGAGAGAGATTGATGGGGAAGGACGTAAAGGCTTTCGACAGGCTCGTCGATGTGGTCGCGGCGCTGAGAGGCGAAAACGGATGTCCCTGGGATAAAGCTCAGACACACGAGACGCTCAAATCAAATCTGCTGGAGGAGACATATGAGGTGCTGGAGGCGATAGACTCCGGCGATCCGGATAAGTTACGTGAGGAGCTGGGGGATCTGCTTATGCAGGTGATGTTGCACTCCCAGATCGCAAGCGAGAAGAATCTGTTCGACGCATATGACGTCGTTCGGACCATAACCGAGAAACTGATCAGACGTCATCCTCATGTCTTCGGCGACGTGAGCGTCTCCTCGCCTCAGGAGGCGCTTTCCAATTGGGAGGCGATCAAGCGTCGAGAGAAGGGGTATCAGGATAGGCGATCGATACTCGACGGCATACCGGCGAGCCTTCCCAGCCTTCTGAGAGCTCGAAAACTTCAGGGGAGAGCCTCCAGGGTGGGGTTTGATTGGGGCAAGCCCGAGGAGGTGTTGCCGAAGATAGAGGAGGAGATAGAGGAGCTCAGGGAGGCCATCTCCTCCGGTGAACTTGGGGAAATCGAGGAGGAGCTCGGCGATCTGCTCTTCGCCATCGTGAACCTCGCCCGTCTTTTACAGGTCGAGCCCGAGGAGGCGCTTCGAAAGGCGAATGAAAAGTTCATACGGCGATTCAAAGAGCTCGAAAGGCGGGCTGAAAGCAAGGGCAGAGACCTGAAAAGCATGTCGCTGGAGGAGATGGATGAGATATGGGATCAGATTAAGGAGGGGTCAGATGCACCTGAAAACTCTAATTCTTAGCATCATCTTTTGTCTCCTTTGCTCAATCATCTTTGCTCAGACGGAACGGAACGTGAAGGTGATTAAGGCCATCAGGACGGATCGTCCGCCCAAGATAGATGGGTTTCTCACCGATGATGTTTGGAAGAAAGCAGCGAAAGTCGGTGATTTCATACAGGACGAACCTCAGCGCGGTGGAAAGCCTTCCGAGAGAACAGTTGTCCACCTCCTCTATGACGATAAGTTTCTCTACGTCGGTTTCGAATGTTTCATGCATGATATGGAGAAGGTACAGGCAAATGCAACCAGACACGATGAGGAGTTCTGGAATGACGACTATGTCGAGGTGATGCTGGATACCTTTCACGACAGGCGCAACGCTTATATCTTCTCGGTCAACCCCCTTTCAACTAAATCTGAGGAACGATACACGAGGGCTAGGAGGGGGCCGTTCCGAGGGGGTAAAAGTTGGGATTGCGAGTGGTATGCCCGATCGCAGAGGTTGGAGGATCGATGGACGGCCGAGATAGCCATACCCTTCTGTGAGCTCAGATTCGAGAAGGGACCCGATGAAAGCTGGGGGATAAACTTCCTCAGAAACATCGAGTGGCTGGATGAGGAGGACGTGTGGGCGTATCCGGGCGAGAGCAGCCATGATCCGGCATATTACGGTGACATGGTTGGGCTTCCCACCGAAAGGCTGGTGACATCAAGACCCATGGAGTTTAAACCGTATCTCACCTCAAGCGGCAACGTCGAGGAGGGATCGGTGGACGCAAATGCGGGCGTGGATGTGAGGATACCGCTCCCAAACATCACGGTCGATCTGACCGTCAACCCTGATTATGCCCAGATCGAAGCGGATCCTGAAAGGATCAATCTCTCAGACATACCGATCCGTTTCCCCGAAAAACGCCCCTTCTTCATGGAGGGAGAGGAGCTTTTCAGAACGCCACTCGATATCTTCTACACCCGTAAGATCCTCCAACCCCTCGTCGGAGCCAAGGCGGTGGGCAAAGTCGGCGGATATAGCTTCGCCCTTTTCGACACACAGGCCGAAAAGGTCGAAGAGGAAGATGAACCGGCGGCGAACTTCATGGTAGCCAGAATCCAGAGAGATGTGGGACAAAGATCGACGATCGGCCTGCTGGCAGTAAATAAACAATACTCCGGGGGCGCAAACAGGGTGGGAGGCGTGGACTTTTCGCTGAGATTTCCCCATGAACTGAACCTCTCAGGTCAGATAGCAGCCAGCCAAACCGATAGAGACGAAGAGGGAAAATCCGATGTGGCTTTCACGATAAGGGGCGGCTGGAATAAAGATCCGGTGGGTATGTCCATCGGCCTCCAGCAGGTGGGGAAGGATTTCTCCGCAGAGGCAGGATTCCTGCCGGATATCTTCATAGGTAGGAGAGGAATCAGGATTGAGGGGGGATTTCGCAAGGGATTCAAGAGCAGGCTCCTGAGGCGTTTGGGATTCGGATCGGACTATTCCTACGGCGAGACGATCGACGGCATCAGGACGAGCGAGAGATGGGGGATCGGGGGAATGATAGGTCTGTGGGATTTCTTCCTGAGAACCGGCTTCTCGAAGGAGTTCAGAACGGACCCGGAGGACATCTCGATCGGGTATAACGATCGCAGCGTGGATGGCTTTTTCGGATGGTTTCCACCCAAGTTTGTGACGCTCAATATGGATTTCAAGATCGGCACAAGGGATGAGAAGAACGTGATCTTTCTTGGCCCCGGATTGAGCCTCAGGCCGGTTGAAATGGCCTCCATCAGAATTGAGGGACAGTGGCTCAGAATGGAAGGGGAGGATGACCAGAGGATCCTGCGCTCGGTCTTCGAATATAGATTCACACAGGATATGAACTTGAGGATCACGGCCGAGGGGAGATTGAACGGCCATAGAAGCCTCTTCGCCCTCTACTCCTGGGAGTTTAAACCCGAAAGCAACCTTTTCCTCGTTTACACCTACAACGAGGAGGAGAATGAAAGAGAACAGGTGGGATATTTCAAAGTGGCCTATAGGGTGAGGTGGCAGCCGAAGCTGTAGGAGATCGTCTGATCGAGCTCTATAGATCGCTCTATGAGGCCTATGGCCCACAGGGATGGTGGCCCGCGGAGACGTCCTTCGAGGTAATCGTAGGCGCGATCCTGACGCAAGCTACCGCATGGAGAAATGCGAAACGTGCCGTCGAAAACCTCAAATCAGCCGGGGGCGGGGATCTCATCCCTCACCTCATCCTTCGGCTCGATGAGAAAAAGCTCGCCGAACTTATAAGGCCATCGGGATACCCCAATCTGAAGGCCAGAAGGCTTAAATCCTTCGTGGAACACCTCTTCAAAAAGTATAGCGGATCTCTTGAGAGGATGTTCTCGCAGGACCTCGATCCCCTGCGCGATGAGCTGCTCGGCATCCACGGCATAGGTCCGGAGACGGCCGATACCATCCTCTTATACGCCGCTGAAAAGCCCTCTTTCGTGGTGGACGCCTATACCAGGAGGCTTCTCCGACGTCTGGGATTGATCGAGGATGAGAGGATAGAATACGAGAAACTGAGGGCACTTTTCATGGAGAACCTACCGCGCGATGTGGCCCTTTACAACGAATATCACGCGCTTATAGTGAGACATTGCAAGGAGGTGTGTAGGAAAAGACCGCTCTGTTATAGATGCCCTATCAATGCTCTTGACAACGTCTGCATAACGTTGCATCATAAAGATGACGGAATTACCTGAAATTTCAAGGAAGGTGTCTCAGGCATGTTTGAACTCAGGTATCCGAACAGATTGATCTTCGGCAACGGATGCTTCGATCGGCTCGGCGAGGTGGCCGCTGAATTCGGCCGAAAGGCTCTGATAACGACCGGTAAGAGGGCTATGAGGGAGTCGGGAACGCTGGATAAGGCTTTGGAATTGCTGCAGGGGGCGAATGTGGAACCGGTGATCTTCGACCGAGTTGAGCCCGAACCCTCGACCGATACCGTGGATGGAGGGGTGAAGATCGTCAGAGCGGAGGGATGTGATCTGGTCATAGGGATCGGCGGGGGGAGCGCAATGGATGCCGCCAAGGCGATAGCCTGCCTTGCCAGGAATGAGGGTTCCGCATCCGAGTATCAGGCCGGGGTGAGGAAGATCGAGCGGGAGGGGTTGCCCTTCATAGCCGTTCCAACCACCGCCGGTACAGGCGCAGAGGTGACCAAAAACGCCGTCTTGATAGATAGATCGCGCAACGTGAAAGCCAGTATAAGAAGCCCCTTGATGCTGGCAAAAGTGGCCCTTGTCGATCCGCTGTTGACCGTGAGTGCGCCGCCGAAGGTCACGGCCGGCTCCGGTATGGATGCACTGACGCAGGCGATAGAATCCTATGTCTCCCTCGCATCAAATCCCGTCTCCGATGCATTGGCCATAAGGGCGATCACGTACATCTATAACTTCCTTCCCAGGGCGTTTGAATCGGGCGATGATATCGAGGCGAGGGAAAAGGTAATGCTGGGAAGCTTCATGACGGGGCTCTCCTTCGCCAACGCCTCCCTCGGGGCAGTTCACGGCCTCGCCCATCCGATCGGAGCACACTTCAGGATCCCCCACGGCATCGCATGCGCCATACTGTTGCCTCACGTTATGAGGTTTAACCTCGAGGTCAGAGGGGAGAAATACGCCGAAATAGCGGTCGCCATGGGAGCCGAACCCGTCCCCGAGATGGCGGTCGAAAGGGTGAAGGGGCTGCTGTCAAAGCTGGAGCTCCCCCAAAGGCTCTCACATTTTGGGGTCAAGGAGGAGGACCTGGAGAAGGTGGCGGGAGATGCCAGAGGATCAAGTCTGAACAACAATCCGAGGCCGACGACGAGGGAGGATCTGATCGAGATCCTTCGCGCCGCTCTCTGAGGAATGTCATCGGTAATCTACACCCGGAGGTGGAGAAGTATGAGATTTGAAGGTATAATACCGCCGCTCGTCACTCCGATGAGGGATGGAGGGGAGCTGAACCTGGATGGACTGCCCTCTATAATCGAACATGTCATCAAAGGCGGCGTGCATGGGATATTCATCCTGGGCAGTCAGAGCGAGTCATTCGCCCTCTCCTTCGATGAGAAACGGGAGATCATACTTAAAACCCTTGAAGTCGTCTCCGGCAGGGTTCCCGTGTTGGTCGGAACCGGCATGATAACCACCCGCGATTCGATTCGCATGACCCGGCTGGCGAAGGAGCTCGGTGCAGATGGCGTCTCCGTCATGACGCCATACTTCATCCGGCCCTCCCAGGAAGAGCTATACGAGCACTATCGGGCGATCGCCGAAGAGGCAGGGGAGATGTCGGTGCTTCTCTATAACAATCCGCTTCGCACGGGGGTGCAGATCGAGGTTGAGACGGTCGTGAGGTTGGCGGAGTTGGAAAACATCGTTGGAATGAAGGAGAGCAGCGGCGATATGATGAGGATGATGAGATATATACAGGCGACAGAGGGGATGGAGTTCGACGTGTTGTCGGGGAACGACGCTCTGATCTACGCGGGGATGCTGTGTGGCGCCAAAGGAGGTGTATCCGCTACCGCCAACGTCTACCCCGCCCTGGTAGTGGGGATATACGAGTCGGTCAAAAGAGGCGATCTTGAGGAGGGCCGACGGTTGCAGTATGAGCTTCTGAAGTTCAGAACGGCCTTCAATCGGCTCGGCACCTTCCCCGCCATGGTTAAAGAGGCGATGAACATGCTCGGCCTTCCGGCAGGTCCCCCGCGTCCACCCGTCAAACCGCTAACACATGGGGAGAGGGAGGAGCTGAAAGGGATAATGGATGAGCTCAGCTCATAACTCGACTTTGCAAAATCAGGCTCTATATGCTATACTTTTATAGCGTATGGTTCCCCGGTAGCTCAGCTGGTAGAGCGGGTGGCTGTTAACCACTTGGTCGCTGGTTCGAATCCGGCCCGGGGAGCCAT
>CAZHVH010000157.1:0-7543 GCA_964535855.1 uncultured bacterium | reverse complement strand
AGTGACTGAGCGAGACCGCCAGCTCTGAGGAGTCACGCGATAGCCTTCCGGCGATGTGGAGATGCCCACCGCCATCCTGTGTCATCTGAAACTCCTCGACCTCTATAACCCCATCGCTGAAGGTCAGCGTAGACCGGTCAACCGTTTCCATCCGACCGGAGGGGGAGGATATGGAGAGCGAGTCGATCGCCACCGAGCCGTTTAAGTCCCAAAGGTTCGGCTCTCGAAAACTGAGTTTGACGGCGGCGCGTAGTCCACCGGAATAGGGCGATGGGAGAAAGGGGGAGATATCCATGTCGGATAGGTTGAGATCAAGATCCACCTCGCCATCGGCGGAGAGCAGCATTTCGCCCCTGACCGCCTCGTTGAACCCCCACAGCTTAAGCCTCATCTCCTTGCCCGCCATCTCCAGCCTCATCGTCATATCGCCCAGAGGTCGCCCCTTATATCTCGCTCCCCTTACGGCAACCTGGGAGACCAGATCGAAGGGACGACCGGGACGCATGCTTCCCCTGAAGTTCGCCAAGATCTCCCCCGTCGCTGGAAGCGAAAGGCCCTGAGATCTGATCAGATCGGAGAGCGCCATCGGCCCGGCCTTGCCCTCGACGAAGAGATGGCCATCGGGTGAGATCTCAACCTTCGCTCGTATAGGGCCGGCTGAGCTCATCATCTCCAGATCAGGGATGATGATCCCGCCCGATTGAAATCGAAGCTTGAAGGTTGAGGGTTGAAAGGGAAGTCCGTAAGCGGTCAGACGAGATAATGAGATATCGATCTCGCCGTCGGGCGATTTGGCCCTTCCGTGTATTTCGCCCTCGCCGTCGGCATATCCGACCACGTTTATCTGGGGCAGGATGACCTTGGCGTAATCGCCAAGCGGCACCCCATGAAATCGGACCTGAAGATCAACGGTCGAAAGATGGCGGATCTCGCCTTGAACCGCCGCTGTCATATCCCCATATTTGAGCTCCAGGCGGGCGAGCTTCAGAGCGTCGATGGTTCCGTTGAGATCGAGTTTCGCCCTTCCGAGCGGAAATCGCCCATATTTGAGCTGATCTATCTCTCCTGCGATCCTCATCCCGGGGGATCTCGTCGGACCTTCAAGCGATAGCTCGATATCGCCCTTCCCTGAAAGGTCCTTCAAGCCTATGATGGAGGCGATCGGGGCTATTTGATCTGAACTGATCGAGACGTTCAGCATCATCCGCGCCCCGTTATCCTCGATCCGGCCGCTCAGTGAGGCCGTGGAACCGGCGAATTCGCCCTTGCCTTCCACCCCGCCTCGCCTCAGGCTGAGATAGAAAACGGCGGGCGATAGATCGATGTCGTTCAATTTGAATGCCTTCGCCTGAAGCTTGCTCTCCACAAGGGCGTCCATCAACGACGAGCCGCGCAGGGAGATCTCCCCACTCACGCATCCCTCCACACCCTTGAGAGGCGGCAGATCCAGGTTTTCGATCCTGAGCTTCCCAATTACATATGGCCTCCCATCCGAAAGATCCACCCTCAGGGGTCCGCTTATCTCGCCGCCGTTGGCCCTGATCAGGAGATCCAGATCGGCCGATTTGGAGGTGAATCGACCGCCGATATCGAGCAGATCGGCCTTAATCCGCGATAGCTGGATCTCCCTGCTCTTAAGCCGTACCTCTCCGGAGAAGCTCTCCGGCTTCCCGCTCGCCGTCACGGCGAGGGAGAGAGAACCTCTCATCTCGCCGATTGTAGGCGGAAGTCCAAGGCGAGTGAGGAAAGGCGATAGATCCTGAAGCTCAAGGGTGGAGTCGATATCGCCGTTGAAGCTCAAAGTTCGAAGGTCGGAAAGCTCCCCCTTGATCTGAATCGATGAACCTCCCAGTTTCAGCTCGAAAAGATCGAGTGACATCGCCGCGTTCGTAGATAACATCCCCCGACCTGGGCTTCGGACTCTAAAGATCGTCCTGATTCCGGATAACCTTCTCGTCTTCCCGCCGAACGAGATATAACCGTCGGGAATATCAAGCTCTCCGCCGTATTGACCCCTCATAAGTTCCCCTTTGACCAGGAGCGTCACACCCGAGACGGAACCTTTTATCCCGTGCATCCTGTCGTCCACCGATATCGAGCTGTCTTTAATGACAAGGGTTGAGACGAGAAGTGATGGGAGTCCGATCCTTCTGGCAGCTCCGGCTTTGCGTTTCCCTTTGTACATCTCGATCAGGTTGATCCTTCCGTTCCGATCGACCTCAAGCCTTATCCTGGCCGATGCGAGCTGGATTTTACTCAGAACCAGTTTCCCCCTGAGAAGTCCGATCAGCCGGTAATCCACCAGGACGTTGCCCGCTGAGATCAGCGGCCTGTGTCCACCTCCCCTCTCCCTGATTATGATCCCTCCGACAACCACATATCTCAACAGATTTCCCGAGAGAGGGCCTATATAAACGTCCGCGTCCAACTGGCGTTGAAGCTGAGACAGCATGATCCCTCTCACCTTCTCCAACGTGAAATCCGATTGCATCAGCAGATAGAAGGCGGCGAGGGATATGAGCAGGATGGATGAAATTGTGATGATCAGATGGGGATGCTTCAATTTCATGATCTGACTCGATTATAAATCACGCCCAGAAGCTCGATATTCGCCTTAGAGAGCTGCTCGACCGTTCGGATTAAGATGGCGGATGGAACCATATTCAGATCGACCACCAGAAGGGCGGCATCGGCCTTTGAGGCCATTATCAGACCGGGGAGGAAGGAGGTAAGCGCCGGGGTGTCGCAGATAATCGCCTCGTATCTCTCTCTGAGCGACTCAAGGAGTTCGATGATCCCGTTCGGACGCAGAAGCGACATCGGGTCCTCCAGATTCGAGCCTGCGGGGATGAGATGAACCCCTGTGGCCTCGTCAGCCCGAACGACCTCCTGAATCGGCGCCTTCCCGCTCAGGATCTCAGTCAGTCCCGGCTCACGATCCTGATCGAAAAGCCGATGTAGGGACGGATTTTGAACGTCGGCATCGATCAGTAGGACCGATCTTCCCATCCGCGAGAGCGAAACAGCCGTTCCCGCCGCTACGGTCGTTCTTCCCTCCCCTCTCATGCAGCTTAGAACGAGGATCGATCGAAACCCTATTCTCTCCCGCATCAGCTCGATTCCAGCCGCTATCCCGCCGATCTCCTCTGAGATATCCTCAAATCCCCCGCGTCGGGAGGCAATTGTCCCCAGAACCGGCAGGTTGAGGGATCTTGAGGCCATGAATGGGGAATGGAACCGACCGTCGAGGAACTCAAAGGAGAACGCAAGCGCCAATCCCAAGGCCAGCCCCACAACCGAGGAGATGACGAATATAAAGCGCAGGTTGGGGCTGACGGGATACAGCTGGGGACGGGCGGGTTGAATGAGCATCACCCCTCCTTTTCGCGAATATGCCCCGGTTCCGGAGACAATGTTCCCCTCGTTCAGCAATATTTCGGCCTCGATTCTCCTACGCATGAGCTCCTTCATCAGATCGTAGGCGCTCTCCATCTGACGGGTCATACCCTCAAATTCAAGCTGTTTTTCGGGCACGTCGATCAGGAGCGAACCGAGCTTTGAACTGATCTCAGAAAGGCGTTTATCCACCATCTTCAACTGCGTCTTGTACTTGATCAATCCGAGCTCGCCGTCGATCTTGGAGCTGAGAAGCTGGCGGTATCGAGGATCAGTTGAAATCGTTTTGGATACGGTCATCTTATCGCTCAGCTCCTTGATTTTCTCCTCGATCCTGGTCTTCTTCGCCTGAAGCGATTTGAGCTCGTCGGAGTTCTCGGAGTATCTAACCTTGGCTCCGGCTATCTCCACCTCCAATCTGGCCAGATCCGTCATTTGTTGTGTAAGTAAGGGGCTTTGTGAGATCGTCCGAGCTGTTTCGGAGAGCTCCGGTATCTCCTTGAGTTGGGCATCTATCGATCTGAGGCTCTCCATGGAGGCTTCCACGCCGAGCTCGGCCCTATTTCTCTCCTCAAGGAGGGACTGCTGCTGAGCGAGGAGATGTTCGAGTTGGGCGCTCCAGATGCTTGGGTTGCCGCTTTTCCTGACAAAGCGGAGCATCTCCTCTTTAATCGATTCGATCTCCCTTCTGACCTCCTCTATCTTCGAATCTATGAAGGTGATCTGCGCCGTCGCTCTCTCCGTGTTTTCGGTGCTGAGGGTTTCCTGAAGGGTTTTAACGGCGAGGTTGGCGAGTATGGCAGCGTTTCTAGCTCCGCCCTCGCTTTCCCTGAGTTTGACCTTGATGGCTATATATCTCGTGCCGGGGATCACCTGAGGTTTGATCCTGGAGACGAGTGCGGAGGGCGATGGCAGTAAAGCCGCTCCGCGCGGATATCTCCTTTCGAACTCATCCACGACTGAGTTCAGGAACGCTTCAGTACCGATCCGCCTGGAGAGGGTCTCAAGCATAGTTGACTCCTCGCCGCCCAAGAGGACGGTCTGCACGAGGCCGGTCGCGCCGGCGGGCGGGCCGCTCTGCTGGACATCTATTATCGCGGCGGCCTCGTATCCCTTCTCCGCGTGCAGCGCCACCACGAGGGCTGAACCGGCCACTATCATCAGGGATGCGAGGATCACAAAGCTTCGCCTCTTTATGATATCCAGATATGTCTTGAAATAGCTCATGCGATTCGCCGTGAAAAAATAAGGGCGCGACATAGATCGCCGCGCCCCATATCGGATCAGGACATTAACATCTTAAAGGCCATAGGTGGCCTCTATCTTCTCAGGCGACCAAGCGGCGTCGTACCACTCGGTTATCCTCCACTCCCACTTGCCGTTTTCCGCCTGTCGGTATTCGAAGATGAAGGTGTTATCTCCTTCGGCGTAGAACCCGGTGAATCCTCCTTCCAACGTCGTCCCATCGGCGACATATCCCTGTATCTTATAGTGGTTCTTCACCTGTGCCTTCTTGCCGGGTTCCAGGATGGTTATCTCAGGTGGCTCAGAGAGCTCTATTTCTATATCCTGGAACTTGGCGAAGACCCTTATCGCCGACTCCCTCTCCTGCCTGTAATCGTTGAAGATGACGTCATCGGTCGGATCGTCCTCAGTGCCCATGTCGGATCTGTAGAGGAACCCGTCCTTCCAATAGGAGGACATGTACAGATCGACGTCCTCGCTCATATATCCCTTTTGCCATCTGTTTTTGAGCACGTTGACTATGGCCGCGTATTCCTTGGGTTGAGGCTGATTGACCTTAGGGGGTTCCCCACAGCTCACGATAGTTACGATCAACCCTATCAGTGCGAAAGCCAGGGAAACCCTCGCTATGGTTCCAGACATGTTAAACACCCCCGCGCTAGACTTTAAAACTCAGTTGTCGCTTTTATCCTCAGTTCCCCCTCCAGAGCTTTGTACTCCAGATCAAATTTATCTATCCTTTCGGTGTCGAATTTGAGCATCCGCGCTTTGATCTGAGCGTTCCTGATGATGGAGCTAACGTAGGAATCGATCATGCTGTAAACCCATACCCCAACGGCTGCGAAGAACAATCCCTTGCTCAGCTTATATCTCTGTCTCGCTAGATCGTAATATCGATCGGCCTCAGGCGAACCGGCCAGCGCAGCGGGTACATAACGGTTGTTATACACGTCCAGATATCTGGCGCGGGCGATCAGACCAGCAACCACAAGACCATACGTGCCCGTTAAAGAGATAACGGCTTTGACCTTGCCCCCGGTTACAAACTGGCCCCATCCAGGGATGATCGCTGATTTGACCGTCGCCTCCCAAGGCGAAACCTCACCATCGGCAAAGGCCAAAAGGGAAAACGAAACCACCGAGAGAACAACCAGCACGATGAGGAACGACAGCCTACATAGTTTGAATGATATCAAAAACGACATATCCTGTCAACTCCGATCTCCCAGGAGATGTATCGAATCCACAAGGCCGACGATGGCTATGTCGACAGGGATTCTCCTGCCGGGGATGACATCGGCGGCATCCCCTCCGGAAACGGTGTAAACCAGATCGCCGTATCCGGCAACCCTCTCCGTATCGGTGGCCACGACGGGAGAGCCGATAGGGTTGAGCCTCTCATCCAGCGGCTGGACGATCAGAAGCCTTATCCCCTCAAACGATGGGTCCTTACGTGTGGCCACGATCGTACCTATCACCTTCCCTAGGTCCATAATTAATCACCCGAATTTAAAGTAGGATAGCTGGAGAAGGAGGGGTTCTGCTCTGAAATCCGATAGTTCTTGGAAAACTCCCTCAACCGGTGTATTATCTTCAAGCTGTCCTTTACCTTCAGCGGATTCACGAAATTTTTGAGATATTGGGGTATCCTGCTTGCCCTGAGATAGAACTTCTTGTAAGCCTTTTTCAGCAATCCCTCTATCTGCTCCTTGGTCAGGTTGTCCAGTCTCAAGACAGAATGCGCCCCATCGAACAGATCCCAGTTGAAATGAAGTATTCTGTCCTTTATCATCGAGAACAGCTTCGTGCCCGGGAACGGGGTGAGAATGGAGAACTGAGCGTAGGTCGGGTCGATATGCGTCGCGTAGTTTATGGTGTTTTCGACTTCCTCCTCGGTCTCCTGTATCTCGCCCATCATGAACGATCCCATGGTCTTGATGCCATATTTGGAGAGGAGCCTGATCACCTTTTCGCCTTCGTCGCCCTTGAGCTTTTTGTTATAGGATTTCAAGACCCTCTCGTTCGGCGATTCCAGCCCGAGAAAGACCATATAACAGCCGGATTGTGCCATCTTATCCACCATCTCCTCGTTCTTCAGCAGCGTATCGGCGCGGGACTGACACCACCACAGTATGTCTATTTTTCTCCTCAAAAGCTCGTCACAGAACCTAATGGTGTTACGCACGTTTATCGTGAAGTTATCGTCAACGAATAGTACCCCGCCCACATCGTAATTTTCCACGATGTGTTCTATCTCATCCACGATCGATTCAGGCGAACGCTGTCTGTAGATGGCCGAGTTCATGTTCGGCACCACACAGTAGATGCACTTATACGGACAGCCTCTGCTGGCCAGGAGGGTCGTAGCGCGCTTGTTTTTAAGCTTAGACGGATAACGCTTCAAGTTTATGAGATGTCTGGCGGGATATGGTATTCCGCTTATATCCATGATGGCCCGTCTCTCAGGGGAGTGCATAACCGCCTTCGTGTCGGGATCACGCCATGAGATCCCAGGTATCTTCGTGTGGTCGAAGTTCCGGCCGTGCTCCTGCAGAGCCCTACAAAGCTCCCTGACGGTCTCCTCACCCTCCCCTCGTATCACGTAATCCACATATCCGGTTTTAAGCGTCTCCTCCGCGGTGAAGGTAACATGAACCCCGCCCATCATAACGATCTTGCCGTGCTCGTGCGCCTCCTTTGCTACCTGAAGAGCCGTGTTATACTGAGGAGTTGTGCACGTGATACCCACGACATCGACCTTTGAATAATCCACGGGGGAGCTATCCAGCGTAAGATCCCGTATTTCGACGTCATGGCCGTCACGCTCCAGGACTGAGGCCACATACATCAGGGCTAAGGGCGGAAAAATCACATTCGCCGTGTAATAAAGGCTGGGCAACGG
>CAZHVH010000156.1:0-7544 GCA_964535855.1 uncultured bacterium | reverse complement strand
ATTATTATCTCCTTCCTCATCGGAAAACAAGGGAATTTCTGGTCAATGATCGGTGCGGTTTGGATTTTCCCTGGAGGTATAGTATCATAATAGACGGAGGAAGATCCACGATGGGGCGCGAGGTGATCCTGACGGCTTCGGCCTCATTCTTCCTCCTCGTGGAAGGTAGCGGGGATATCCGCCGGATGGCCGGGAAGAAAGCCGAAGCCGTTAGGTGTCAAGAGGGGGAGATTGAGCTATGAGGGATGATAAACCCAATATCCTGTTCATAATGTCGGATGATCACGCGTCACATGCCATGAGCTGCTATGGCAGCCGGATAAACGAGACTCCCAACCTCGATCGCATCGCCTATGAGGGCATGCGGTTCGATAATTGCTTCTGCACCAACTCGATCTGCTCGCCCAGCCGGGCGAGCATACTGACAGGCACCTACAGCCACGTGAACGGGGTTACAACCCTGACGACGAAGTTCGACGGGCGTCAATTGACCTTCCCAAAACTGCTTCAAAAGGCCGGCTATCAGACGGCCGTTATCGGCAAATGGCATCTCGGACACGGCGGAATCCATGACCCCACCGGATTCGACTACTGGAACGTCCTGCCGGGCCAGGGATCATATCACGACCCTGAGATGATAGAGATGGGCAAAAGGAAGGTCTACAGGGGGTATGCGACGGACATCATAACCGATCTATCGCTGGAGTGGCTCGAGGGGAGGGATAAAAGCAGGCCGTTCTGTCTGCTCTGCCATCACAAGGCGCCACATCGTCCCTGGGAGCCCGATGAGAGACATGCCCGGCTATACGAGGATATCGAGATACCCGAGCCGGAGACGTTTAATGACGATTATGCCGACAGGGCCCGAGCGGCGGCGGAGGCGAAGATGCGCATCGAAAGGGATCTAAATGAGAGGGATCTTAAGGGGCCCGTGCCCTCAGGACTCTCGCCCGAGGGGGAAAAGAGGTGGAGATATCAGCGGTTCATCAAGGATTACCTGCGCTGTATCGCCTCCGTCGACGATAACGTAGGACGATTGCTCGATTACCTGGATGAGGAGGGATTGACCGAGAACACGATCGTGATCTACACCTCAGATCAGGGTTTCTTCCTGGGCGATCACGGCTGGTTCGATAAGAGGTTCATGTATGAGGAGTCCCTGCGCATGCCCTTTATCATCCGATATCCCAGGGAGATAAAGCCGGGAACGGTCAACGAGAACATTATCCTCAACGTTGACTTCGCACCGACCTTTCTCGATTACGCCGGGGTTGAAGTGCCGGAGGAGATGCAGGGCAGGAGCTTCAGGCCGCTTCTGAACGGCGAACTCCCCGAAGGATGGCAGACCTCCATGTATTACCGATACTGGATGCACCTCGCACACCATTACGTCTACGCCCACTACGGGATCAGAACGATGAGGTATAAGCTGATCTACTACTATGCCGAAGCGCTGGGACAGCCCGGGGCGGTCGATGAGCCAAAGGAACCCGAATGGGAGCTCTTCGACCTCGAAAAGGACCCATATGAGATGAAGAACGTATACAACGACCCGCAATACGCCGATGTTGTAAGGGAGCTGAAGGACGAGCTGCATCGCCTGCAGCAGGAGGTCGGCGATGAGCCATGTGAGGAGGTGGGATGAACATGGCTGAGACAAGCGTCCAACAGAGAGTCGATAGACTGGAGATCGCCATGGAACAGCTTATAAGGCAGGTTGATAGAACCTCCCTCCAGGTCGATAGGACATCAGCGGCCGTGGCACACCTTTCAAGGGAGGTGGACAGGTTTAAGCAGGAGATGGATAGGTTCAGAGAGGAGATGGATAGGTTCAGGGAGGAGATGGATAAATTCAGAGAGGAGATGAGAGATTTTAAGGAGGAGATGAGGAGAGAGATGAAAGAGTTCAAAGAAGAGATGAGGAGGGAGATGAAGGAGTTCAAACAGGAGATGAACAGGCGATGGGGAGAGCTGGCCAACAGACTGGGAACCCTGGTGGAGGATATCGTCGCCCCCGCCGTGCCCGATGTTATCAAAAGACACTTCAACCTGGAGATAGAGCTCATGGGGATAAGGATGCGCAGGAAGATAGGCGAGCTGAAAGGCGAATACGACGTGGTAGCCATGGCCGACGGGATGATCTTCATCGTGGAGGTGAAAAGCAGGTTCAACATCGAATACGTCCGGGATTTCCAGGAGAAGCTGGCGAAGTTCAGAGATCTGTTCCCGGAATACGGCGATAGGCAGCTCGTGGGCATCATAGCCTCCCTGAGACTTGATGATGACGTGGTGAAGGAGGCCACCGGACGGGGATTCTACGCCATGGCCATGAAGGGTGAATACATGGATCTGATAAACGTCGAGGAGCTACGAGGGCGAGGATGAGATGGAACGGAGATGTATATGCATTTTGCTCCTCCTCTTAGCTCCGGTCGTCCAGGTTTTCCCCATCGAGATCAGCGGCGAGCTGAGTACGGATCAGGTCTGGACGAAGCTTCGATCGCCCTACATCGTATCCTCGGATCTGATCATACCGGCCGGCAAAAGCCTGACCCTAACCTCCGGCGTGGAGGTCAGGTTCAGGCCCGGAACTTCGCTGAGGGTCCTCGGCAGGCTGATCGTCGACGGAAAGGGGGATGATCCCGTCAGATTCAGATCGGATATAGAATCGGCGGTTCCGGGCGATTGGAGGGGCATCCTCATATCGGGCGGAGGGGCATCTCAGTCGAGGATCGAATTCGCCGTCATCGAACACGCGGAGGTCGGGATCAGGTGTGAACGCTCCTCGCCGACGATCGTCGGCTGCCTGATCCGTAGGAACAGAACGGCGGGACTGATCTGTCTCGACGGATCACCTCTCATCGCCGCCAATCGTATATTGGAAAACGGCACGTCCGACTCGAACTCCGCCTCAGGCATTATCGTCAGCGGCAAAAACTCGGTGCCGAGCATCAGATACAACCTGATATCCCACAACTTCGGATCGGGGATCAGATTCGAGAGAGGGGGATCGGCCCTGGAATGGCTCTCCTTCAACACCATCTCCTCCAACCTGAAAAACGGCATCGAGCTGCGATCCGAAAGCAGGATTCAGGGGCTCTACATGTGCAATCTGATAGGCAACGCCGGATATGACATCTATATGGACACGCCCTTCGGCCTGGAGGCGACGCGGTGCTTCTGGGGAGGAGAGCTGACGGCGGAGATGCGTGGGAAAGGCGAGGACGCCGATATCTCAGCCATATTCGACGGACACGATCGAAGCGGACTGGGCATGGTCGTATACGAAAGATGGCTCGATGGGATCGTCGATATAGAGGCCAAGGCCGAGGAGGATGAGGTCCTTCGCGGGTCGGAGGATGGGAAATCCGGGAAAGCCTCGGGCAAAGCGGATCGAACGTTCACGGCCAACAGAGGATACGTGGTCTATGTCTATCCGGATGGCAAAAGGGCGATGATAGACTACGGCAAGGGGTATGCCATCGAGAAGGGCATGTCGTTCGAGGTGATGAGGGACGGTGAGAGCATAGGGAAACTCAGGATCGACGAGATCCACGAGGCGGTCTCGGTTGCTGAAATCGTAGGGTCATCTGAAAGGATAAAACGGGGCGATAGGGTTGTGCTCAGACCGGTCGTCATCCTCTCGGATGAAAGCTGGATCGGAGTGGACAGGTTCTTCGACGGATGGAACGAGATATCCATGGATCCGACCCAGAAGAGGTATTGGAGCGGATGCGTGGAGGTTCCGACAAGACGATCGAAGATCTCAAGGGAGGCCCTCAGCTTCGCCGAGGAGATAGGCGCCAGATGTATCTGGGAGAGACACTGCAAGACAGGGGGGATCATATACATGCGTAAAGAGTTCGAGCTGAAGGGTAAATGGAAGAGGGCCGAGCTGGAGGCCATGAGCTCCGCGAGGTGTGATATATACATCAACGGGGCTAAGGTGGGGACGGTGGTGCCCGACTGGCGCAGGTTTAAGGTATGGTCCGAGATAACCGGGTTTGAGGTGACGAGGTTTCTGCGTCACGGCAAAAACGCGATCGCCATATCCGGCGAGCCGAAGCCGAAACAACAGGGCGCGCCGGTGGGGATCATATTGAGGCTGAGGATATGGCCGAGGTTATGACCGGAGGAGAGGATGTGGCGGATCTACATCTCGATTCCCATCATCTCCGCCTCGGCCGTCGCCGCGGAGATCCTGCTGATGCGGCTGATGGCCGTGGCGATATGGTATCACTTCGCCTACATGATCATCAGCCTCGCCCTCTTGGGATACGGGGCGAGCGGGACTTTCCTGACCATCTTAAGAGGACGGCTCCTCCCACGATTTAAGCTGTTCCTCCCCCTCATCTCGCTTGCGCTTTCGATCTCCCTACCCCTCTGTTTCCGCCTGAGCCAGATGATCAGCTTCGATCCGTTCCTGATGATGTGGGACCCACGCCACTTTCTCCGCCTCTTCGCCCGATATCTGCTCCTGATGATCCCGTTCTTCCTGGCGGGGAGCTTCACGGGACTGTGCATAGCGGCTTATAGCGACAGGATCGGCCGGATATATCTTTTCGACCTGATGGGCGCGGGGATGGGATCGGTGGGGGCGATCGGATTGACCTTCCTGCTTAGGCCGGGGGACGCCTTAAGCGTGCTATCGCTCTTCTCCCTTCTCGGCGCGATCCTCACCTCCTGGCACGCGGGATATCTCCTTCGATCGCTGATACCTGCCCTTCCCGTTTTAGCCGCCGTTAACCTAATGCCTTTGAGATTGGATATCTCGCAGTATAAGTATCTGGTCGCCGCTGAGAGGATGCCGGAGGCGAAGGTTCTGTATGAATCCCCCTCGCCGCTCGGCCTCTTAACCGCCCTTCGATCGCCCGCCTTGAGGATCGCGCCCGGGCTCAGTCTCGCATATGAGGGGGATATACCGCCCCAGATAGCCGTGTTTACCGATGCCGACTCGCCCACCGCCATAACCTCGCCCGGCGATCCGGAGAAGCTCGCCTTTCTGGATTATATGACCAACGCCCTCCCGTACGTCCTGTTGAGGAGCCCCAAAGTTCTGGTCATCGGCGCGGGCGGAGGGATGGATGTGCTTTCGGCCCTGACGCACGGAGCAAGGGAGGTGGTCGCCGTCGAGCTCAACCCACAGATGGTGAAGATGGTCTCGGAGAGGTTCTCGGATTTCGCCGGCGGGATATACTCCGATCCGAGGGTGAGGGTCGTCCTGGGCGATGGGAGGGGGTTTGTGGAGAGATGTCAGGAGAGGTTCGACCTGATACAGATATCCCTGGTGGAATCGTTCAGGGCCTCGGCGGCCGGCGTCTACGCGCTCAGCGAAAGCTACCTCTACACCGTCGAGGCGTTTAAAAGCTATATGAGGCATCTGACCGAAAACGGCATCCTCTGCATCACGCGCTGGTCGAAGATACCTCCCGTCGACACGATGAAGGTGATAGGGACGATGGATCGACTCCGCTCCATCGGGATATCGCCCCAGAATAACATGGCCTTCATCAGAAGCTGGGCCACCGACACGATCATCCTCAAGAGATCCGAACTGACAAAGGAGGAGATCGAGGCGATAAAGGAGTTCTGCCGGGAGAAGCTGTATGATCTGGCCTACTATCCGGGGATACCCGCGGAGGAGATGTGGGAATTTCTCCCCTATAATCCGTCCGGCAGATGGAAGTGGATGGAGGGAATGTTCAACATCAAGCCCGCCACGGATGACAGGCCCTATTTCTTCCACTTCTTCAGGTGGAGGTCGTTGCCGTATCTGGTTAAAAGGATGGGCCGGAACTGGCTTATACTGGTGGAATGGGGATATGTGATGCTGGTTGCGACGCTCATCCAGGCCGTGGCCGCCTCGATCCTGCTGATCCTGCTTCCCCTTCGTGCGCTTCTATCGCCCAGGGTGAGCGGGAGATGGAAGAGGCTCTGGGTTCTCCTCTACTTCGGCGCCCTGGGATTCGGGTTCATGTCGATGGAGATCGTTCTGATACAGCTTTTCTCGCTTTTCCTCTCCGATCCGATCTACTCCGCTGCCTCGGTGATCGGCGGAATGTTGGTCGTCGCGGGGTTAGGGAGCCTTGCGTCGGGGAGGTTTTCCGGCCTGCCGCCTGAGCTGCCTTTCGGGATGATAATCCTGCTCTCGGCGATCCAGAGATACCTGCCGCGGCTTGAGTTCTCAACTCTGGCGGATCTCCCGCTTCCTCTCAGGATCGGATTGAGCATACTCTCCATCGCCCCTCTCGCCTTCTTCATGGGGATGGCGTTCCCGATGGGGGTTAGACGTCTGAGGGCGAGGGATGAATCGCTCATACCATGGGCATGGGGGGTGAACGGCTGCGCCTCGGTCATAGGCGCTGTAGGCGCTATGATCATCGCCCTCTCGCTGGGACACAGCACGCTTTTATTCACCGCTATGGGATGTTACGCCTTGGCGGGAGCCCTGGCGATGAGAATCCGCTCGATCCCGGAGTAATCCCTTATGACCTCCACATCGGCATACCCTGCCTCCTCCATCAATTTGATGGCCTTTCGGGCCTGATCGAACCCGATCTCGATCCCGATCAGTCCTCCCGGATGGATATGTCGTGTGGAGTTGAGGATGAGCCGTCGTATCACCTCCAACCCGTCCCGGCCGCCGTCAAGCGCCTCCCTCGGCTCATAGCCGATCTCGGGCTGCAGGTTCGAGATCTGATCGGAGGGTATATAGGGAGGGTTTGAGACGATGCAATCGAATCGCATTCCGTCGACCGGCTCGAACATATCGCCGATCTTAAAATCCACCTCTACTCCGATCGCTTCGGCGTTTTGACATGCGAGTTCTATCGCCCCCTCCGATACATCCGTCGCCACGACACGCCATTCAGGAAGGATTTTAGCGAGGGATATCGCTATGGCGCCACACCCTGTCCCCACATCCAGGATCTCCCCGGGCTTCTCATCCTTCAACCTTCTAGCGATCTCCTCCACCAAGAGCTCCGTCTCCGGTCTAGGGATCAACGCCCTTCGATCCACCCTGAAGGGTATCCCCATGAACTCCTTTACGCCCGTGAGATATGCCACCGGCATCCTTTGAGCCCGTTTTACGATCAGATCACGATAGATATCCAGATGTCCCTGGGAGACGGGGGCGTTAAAATTGAGATATAGATCCAGCCTGGAACATTCCAAGGTATGTGCCAGGAGCAGCTCCGCGTCAAGCCTCGCCGTTTCTATCCCATGTCTTTTGAAGTATCCCGTCGTCCACTCCACCAGCTCCATAACGCGCCATATCCTCTTCTCCCTACCCATCTCTTAATCTCTCTCCCTTCTCCTCAGGGGCAGATCGTCCTCAGGGAACACGCTGTGGAACGCTTTAAACCCTTCTTTCGCGTCGCCTGTCTCCCGGAAAAGAGCGAAGGCCCTCCACATCTCCTCCGTGTACCATTCCGGGCTCCAGTAGAAGGCCCCCTGGATATATCTGTGTTTATAACAGAAGGATAGAAAATCGGCAATCCACCTCTTCTGGCCCGCTTCACTGAGCGGATAGCCGTCGACCT
>CAZHVH010000155.1:0-7561 GCA_964535855.1 uncultured bacterium | reverse complement strand
TGAACTAAACATTAAGGGGAGTTGAACGTCTAAAGGATTGTGCATGGGAGAAAAAGAAAATAAGAGTCCTAAGGAGACGGAGATGCGAGTCAGGAATCTGATCTTTATCTGTTTCACCTTCCTCATTGCCCTCTCCGCCTTTGCCGGTGAGAAGGCGGAGATACACGGGGATGCAGGCACGATAGGTGCGGCCTTTCTGAAGCTGGAGTCCGGATGTCGTCCCGGAGCTATGGGCGGCGCTTTCGTCGGGCTGGCGGACGACGTAAACGCCCTGTTCTGGAACCCGGCCGGCCTGACCTCGATCCGGAAGAGCGAGCTGTCGGCGATGCAGAACTTCTCCTTCGGAGGTGTCAACAACGTCACGGCAGGATATGCCCGAAAGCTCGGCAAGCTTACGGCTGGGCTCTCACTTCAAGGTGTTTTCGCCGAGATAGAGAGAAGATCTGGGCCTTCTGAGGAACCCGAGGAGAGGTTCTATTCGGGCGGTATGGCGGTGGGACTCTCCGGAGGGTATGAGCTGATGAAATGGATATCGGTGGGAGGAACGGTCAAATACATCTATCAGAATTACGACCAGGATGAGGTGAACGGCTTGGCGGTCGATCTGGGTGGAATGATCAGGCTTTTAGGCGGCAGGATAAGGGCCGGAGCTGCCCTGCAGAACCTGGGTTGGACGGATGGGGAGCTTGAAAGCGAGAAGAAACTGCCCACCTCTCTGCGAGCGGGCGGGGCGATATCGTTGGATGATGGGAAGCTCAACCTGTCGGCTGAGGCCAATATGCCCTTTTATGGCGATCCGAGCGTAAGGGTGGGGTTGGAGCGATGGATACATCAGGTTTTGGCGTTGAGGGTGGGCTACAACCTCGGATTTGATTCGGCGGCTGAAAATCCGTCAAGCGGGTTGACGGCGGGCGTGGGATTGAAGGCATATGGGACGCAGCCTCTTGAGAACGTGAATTTTCAGTTCGACTACGCCTATATACCGGATAGGCGGTTCGGGGATTCGCATAGGATCTCCTTTATCACCCGTTTTTAACCGGCCGGGATCTTGCAAAATCAAATTTGATATGTTATCATTTATGCGCACTTGAGGCGGGGCGTGGCGCAGACAGGCAAGCGCACCTGCCTTGGGAGCAGGTGGTCGGAGGTTCAAATCCTCTCGCCCCGACCAAGATGGGTTGGGCGTCCGTAGCTCAGCTGGATAGAGCAGCTGACTTCTAATCAGCAGGTCGCAGGTTCGAGTCCTGCCGGGCGCGCCAGGAGGATGGTGAGTGTAGCTCAGGTGGTTAGAGCACTTGACTGTGGATCAAGTGGCCGCGGGTTCAAATCCCGCCACTCACCCCATTTATCTTGTCGCACCCGTAGCTCAATTGGACAGAGCAATGGACTTCGGATCCATTGGTTGGGGGTTCGAGTCCTCCCGGGTGCGCTAAAAAATGAAAATCATGGATTTTCCTTTGCGTGCGCCGTTAGCTCAACTGGCAGAGCACCTGACTCTTAATCAGGGGGTTGAAGGTTCGATTCCTTCACGGCGCACCATTTTTTATTTCGGGCGAGTGTTGGAAGTGGGAGACAAGGTAGACTTAGGATCTACTGGGCTTGAAGCCCGTGAGGGTTCAAGTCCCTCCTCGCCCACCATTCCGTTTGATCCTTACCCCCTTGAAGGAAAACTTTTAGCTAGCGGGAGGAGCTTGTTTGAAAGTAGATGTTGAAACGTTAAGTCCGACAAGGAAAAGGTTACGCATTGAGCTGCCCCGGGAAAGATTGAACGAGGAACTCGAAACCGTATACAGGGAGCTGAGACGGGAGGTTTCCGTCCCGGGCTTCAGAAAGGGAAAAGTCCCGAAGGATATCCTGTTCCTCAGATTCGAAGATCACATCAAGAACAGCATCTTATCGGATATCCTCTCATCGGAGCTGGAGAATATCTTCAAGGAAAAGGGTATAACCCCGCTTTCGCAGCCGGAGGTGAAAACGGAACTCTCCGATCTGCCGCTCAGGGGCGATCAGCCCTGGGTGGTGGAAGTCGAAGTGGAGGTTAAACCGGATATCGAGCTCCCGCCATACGATCAGATCCACATAAAGAAATGGCGTCCGGATGTTCCCAGAGAAGAGGTGGATAGATACATAGAGTCCCTGCGCGAGGGTCGGGCGGAGTACATACCGATCGAGGAGAAAAGATCTGCTCGCCAGGGCGATTTCGTCAAGGTCGATCTCAAAGTCTCCGTTCCGGAGAAGGGGATACTCGACGCCGAGGAGAAGGATTTGATATTCCAGATCGGTCAGGGCCACCTTCCAAAGGAGGTGGAGGAGAAGGTGGTCGGGATGAACCCCGGAGAGACCCGTAAGGTTGAAGCGAGCTTTCCCCAGGATCATCCTGAACCGGTGCTGGCCGGTCAAAACGCCTCTTTCGAGATCACCCTCAAGGAGATACTCGATAGAAAACTCCCCGATTTGGACGATGAGTTCGCCAAAGAGATGAACTTCGAAAGCCTGGAACAGATGAGATCGACGATTTGGAACAGAATGGTCGAGGAGGAAAAGGCGCAGATCACAGCGCGGCTTTACAACGAGGTGACCAGGCAGATCGTCGAAAAAACCGATGTGGCCATACCCGAGTCCGTCATCGAGAAGAGGCTATCCGAAATCATCAGGAACATCCGCACGGGCAGGGTTGGAACGGCGGAGGACAGGGAAAGGCTCCGAAATCCCGATCAGGCGGAGGATTATATCAACCAGCTCCGTCAGCAGCTTATCTTTGAGATAAAAAAGGCCTGGATCTTTGAGGAGATCGCCAGAAGGGAGAACCTAACGGTCTCCGACGAGGAGGCGGAGCAGGTTCTAAGGCTGGAGGCGTTGAGGCGGAACATCAATCCCGAAAGGTACATATCCCAGATCAAGGATGCCAACAGATTCGAAGGGGTTAAGGATGACATCTTAGCTTCCAAGGTGTGTGACTTTCTGATCAAGAACGCATCGGAGGAGAGCTACGCCATAGTTTGAGTTAAGCATATCGGCTTAGAAACCGAAAAAGATATCAAAGATAGAGGTGTGTTAAAAGCTCATGAATCTCGTGCCTATAGTTATAGAGCAGACGAGCAGAGGGGAACGGTCCTACGATATATATTCCAGGCTTCTCAAGGACCGGATAATCATCATAAGCGCGCCCATAGATGACCAGATGGCGACCTCGGTGATCGCCCAGATGCTGTTCTTGGAGATGGAGGATCCCGACGCCGACATAACGCTATACATAAACACGCTGGGCGGGGCGGTCAACGCGGGGCTGGCGATATACGACACGATGCAGTTCATAAAGCCCGATGTCTGCACGTGGTGTATAGGCCAGGCGTTCAGCATGGGCGCTTTGCTTCTGGCTGCCGGGACGCCCGGCAAAAGGTTCGCTTTACCCCATTCCACCATCCTGATACATCAACCGGCCGGCGGCGTTCAGGGACCGGCAACCGACATAAGCATACACGCTCGGGAGATACTCAGGGTCAAAAAGGAGATAAACAACATCCTTTCCAAACACACCGGCCAGCCTCTGGAGAAGATAGAGGCTGACGTGGAAAGGGATTTCTACATGACGGCCGAACAGGCGAAGGAGTACGGGATCATCGATCACGTGGTCAGCTCCAGACTCGACGTTCGAGTTGAGTCGGAGGAGAGCACTTAAGTTAGGAGGGTGATATCATGAACTACGAGGAGCTCAGGTGCTCGTTCTGTGGAAAGACCAAGAACGAGGTCCGAAAGCTCATTCAGGGCCCCGGTGTGTTTATATGTGATGAGTGCGTCGAACTCTGTAACGAGATCCTGGCCGAATCGCTGGGGGACGAGGAGTTCGACGAGGATATAGAGGGCGAAAGTTTCGATCTGCCCACCCCCGAGGAGATCAAGGAGTTCCTCGACCAGTACGTCATAGGTCAGGAGAGGGCTAAAAAGACTCTGGCGGTGGCGGTCTACAAGCATTACAGGCGCATCATGTCGGAGGATAAGCTCGATGATGAGGTCGAGCTTGAAAAGAGCAACATAATGTTGATCGGCCCGACCGGCACCGGCAAAACCCTGCTCGCTCAGACGCTGGCGAGAATGCTGAAGGTTCCCTTCGCCATAGCCGATGCAACCCCGCTGACGGAGGCAGGTTATGTCGGGGAGGACGTGGAGAACATCCTGCTCCGCCTGTTGCAGGCAGCCGATTTCAACCGGGCCGAGGCTGAAAGGGGGATAATCTACGTTGATGAGATAGACAAAATCGCTCGCAAATCGGACAGCCCTTCCATCACGAGGGATGTCTCCGGAGAGGGCGTCCAGCAGGCGCTCCTGAAGATCCTGGAGGGAACGGTGGCGAACGTTCCCCCGCAGGGTGGCAGAAAACACCCCCAGCAGGAGTTTATACAACTGGATACGTCGAAGATACTCTTCATCGCAGGCGGAGCCTTTAACGGTTTGGATAAGATCATAGAACAGAGGATCGGCCGTAAGACCATAGGTTTCCATGCCGATATCGAGGTGAACAGGAAGAAAAACATAGGCGAGATCCTCTCCTACGTCCAGCCTCAGGATCTGATGAAATATGGATTCATCCCCGAATTCGTCGGGAGATTCCCCGTGATAGCCACCCTGGATGACCTCGATGAGGAAGCGCTGGTCAAAATCCTCGTCGAGCCGAAAAACTCCCTGGTCAAACAGTTTTCAAAGTTCTTTGAGTTCGAGGATGTGAGGCTCCATATCAGGGATGATGCCCTTCGCGCCATAGCGAGAGAGGCGATGCGAAGGGGTTCAGGGGCGAGAGGATTGAAGTCGATCCTCGAAAACGCATTGCTCGATGTGATGTATAAGCTCCCCTCACTTGAGGGGGTTAGGGAGTGCGTCATAACCTCCGACGTCATAGTTAAAGGCGAAGATCCGATCTTCATCTACGATCACGAGGAAGAAAAAGCGATGCCAGCTTAAAGGGGTGGCGATAGAGATGATGGCGAAAAAGGAGAAGAAACCCACCTCCAGAAGGAGGAACGTATACATAACCCTGCCGATCTTAGCATTGAGGGATAAGGTTATATTCCCTCGCATGCGCATCCCCCTGGTTCCCGTCAGAGCCAGGGATGTCAACGCCGTTAAGTTCGCCCTGCTCCACGAGGAACAGATCCTCCTGTTGCCTCAAAAGGAGAACAAGGAGGACCCCTCACCGGATGATTTCATCTCCGTCGGCACGATAGCGAGGATACTGGAATCCTATGATCCCGACGACGGCACGATCAGGATAATGGTCGAGGGTATCTCGCGCGCCGCCATTAAAGAGATCATACCGACTAGGGAGCTTTATAGGGCTAAGGTTACGCCCATCGAGGAATCGGCTGAGAGGGATAACGTCACGATTGCCCTGATGAAGGAGGCGATATCCCTCTTCGAGAGATACGTCAAGAAGAGCAAACGTGTGCCGGCTGAGATCCTGATGCTGGTGAGCAAAGAACAACACCCCGGCAGACTCGCCGATTCGATCGCCGCGTACACGGCCATAAAACCGGACGGGCTCAAGAAGATCCTGGAGACAATACCGCCGAAGGAGAGGTTACAAACCCTGCTCGTGTTGCTGGAGACGGAGATGGAGATCCTGGAGCTCGAGGAGAAGATCCGTAACAACGTCCGCAAACAGGTGGAGAAAAACCAGCGTGAATACTACCTCACCGAACAGCTTAAGGCGATCAAGAAGGAGCTAGGGGGAGGCGAGGAGAGCGAGATCGAGGAGCTGCGGCGGAAGATCAAAGAGGCCAAGATGACCCCCGAGGCGGAGGAGAAGGCGCTGAAGGAACTGGAGAGGTTGGAGCAGATACCTCCCATGTCCGCCGAGGTGGCGGTGATACGGAATTATATCGATTGGCTTATCTCGCTGCCATGGTCCGTCTACACCGAAACCAAGATAGACATAAACGAGGCCGCCAGAATACTGGACGAGGATCACTATGGACTGGAGAAGGTCAAGGAGAGGATTTTGGAGTATCTCGCCGTATTGAAGCTCGTCAAGAAGCTGAAAGGCCCTATACTCTGCTTCGTCGGCCCGCCAGGGGTGGGTAAGACATCGCTCGCCAAATCGATAGCTAGGGCAACGGGGAGGAACTTCGTGAGGATGTCGCTGGGGGGCGTTCGGGATGAGGCCGAGATACGGGGTCATCGCCGGACATACGTCGGCGCTCTTCCGGGAAGGATTATACAGGGCATCCGAGACGCCAAATCCAAAAACCCGCTTTTCCTGATGGATGAGGTCGATAAGATAGGCACCGATTTCCGCGGTGATCCGACCGCCGCACTGCTTGAGGTGCTCGACCCGGAGCAGAACAGCACGTTCAGAGATCATTACCTGGACGTCGCCTTTGATCTGTCGGACGTGATGTTCATCACAACCGCCAATTACCTCGAAGCCATACCGGAACCGCTTCGCGATAGGATGGAGATAATACACCTGCCCGGATACACAGAATACGAGAAGCACAAGATCGCCAAATACTTCCTCATTCCGAAACAGCTGAAGGCTCATGGGCTGGATAAGGATAAACTCAGGATCTCCGACTCGGCCATATATGAGATCATCAGAAGCTATACGCGGGAGGCCGGAGTGCGAAACCTGGAAAGGGAGATCACCTCCATCTGTCGTAAGGTGGCGAAAAAGGTGGTGGAGCGAAAGGGACTCAAGGGCCCCGTTCGGGTTACCGCCAGGAACATCAACAAGTATCTGGGCGTACCGAAGTTCACCTATAACACCGCAAACGAGAAGGATGAGATCGGGGTGGCAACCGGCCTGGTCTACACACAGGCCGGAGGCGATATAATAGCCGTTGAGGCCACCACCATGAAAGGGGACGGGAAGCTGGTCTTGACCGGTCGATTGGGGGATGTGATGCAGGAGTCGGCGCAGACCGCCCTGAGCTATATCCGATCCAGAGCGAGCGAGATCGGCGTGTCGCAGGATCTGGACTTCAAGAAGATAGATATACACATACACGTGCCAGAGGGGGCCGTGCCAAAGGAAGGGCCATCTGCCGGTATAACGATCGCCACGGCGATAGCATCCGCATTGACCTCCCGCCCGGTTAGAAAGGACGTCGCCATGACCGGGGAGATCACGCTGCGCGGCAAGGTCCTGCCGATAGGCGGTCTCAAGGAGAAGGTGCTGGCGGCCCACAGATCCAACATAAAGAATATCATCATCCCCAAGGATAACGAGAAGGATCTCGTTGAGATTCCCAAGGATATCCGTGATTCGCTCAACTTCCATCCGGTTGAGACCGTTGAGGAGGTTTTCAGGATCGCCTTGAGGGAAAAACCCGAGGGGGAAAAGGCAGAGGAGATGCCGTCGTTCATCCCCGTTCCCATTCCCTCCGAAGGGCGTATCGTAGTTACGCCGGAATGTCATGAGGCTGGATAAGTTCCTTCAGGTGAGCAGGATCATAAAGCGCCGCACCCTGGCAAATGAGATATGCGACCGGGGTGCGGTGCTGGTTAACGGTCAGACCGCCAAGGCCGGCAGGAAGGTACAGCCGGGCGATAGGATAGAGGTGAACCT
>CAZHVH010000154.1:0-7590 GCA_964535855.1 uncultured bacterium | reverse complement strand
TATTGGTCATGGAGGAAAATCAGGTTCTGTTCGGCAGGGTATTCTCGGAGATCAGTCGGGCCTGGGTCAAGCTCTCTTGTAAACCCCATACCACCTCCAGCTCGATACCGCATCGGCTGGCGCGGACGATGATAAACCTATCGGGTATTAGACCGCCTGCCAGATTGGTCGACCCGTGCTGTGGAGCGGGAACGATCTTACTGGAAGGGGCGGAGATGGGATACGAGGTCACGGGATACGATCTGAATTATAAGATGACCCAGGCCTCGCTTAAAAACCTCGCCCATTTCGGCCTTTCGGGAAGAGTTATCCAAGCTGATGCCAGGGAGATCAAGGGGGAATTCGATCTCCTGGTGACCGATCTCCCATACGGGATGAACTTGGCGGCGACGGATGAGCTTTACCGGGGACTCCTGGGAAATTTCATCAACCTCGCCCCTATCTCGATCATCGCCGTCGCCCGCGATATATCCGGAGTGCTTCGGGAAGCAGGATATCGCTCGATCGAATTCCTGCCCGCCCCAAAGCATTCCATGACGAGATACATCTTCATCGCCCGTATTTGATCAGAAAATACCTTACTCGTCGGAATTCTCAAGGATCGCTAAACCGGCGAACTTGCTTGCCCTCAAGCCGTATGGTCTTGCAGTCCCTTTGCGGCGCTTTCCTATGAATGCCCCGGTTGCGCTATCAAGGATTCAGCGACCTTGATCATATCCGTCTCACCTAGATCCCCTATCAGAGTGAAGTTAATTCCCCTCTCCATCCATCGCAGTATGCGTAGCTGTCCGTCATAGAACAGCTTACACCTCACGCCCAGTATCTCGATCGGCCTTTCCATCTCCCGTTCTCTCATCCCACGCCGTCCTTCCGGCCTCCCACCGCGCGTTTCGAACAGCGACAACAGCACCAGCCCATCGGTATATCGCAGGTGAGCTATCTCACGCCTCCGATATCTTATCAATCCGGCGCTCTGAAATTCGAAACCGTCGGGAAGATATTTCGGGATGAGTATGGGGAAAGAGATTTTCTGCCTCAACTCCTTAAGGCTTAATTCCCCTCCGCTATATGGGCCTCTAAATCTACCCTCATCTCTAACGCCCCTCTTAGGAGGAACGAACAATTTCTCCTCTATCTCCGATGGGAAGGAGATCTCGGTATACACGACGAGAAACCTGAGCTCACCTTCAGAGTTGTAATTCTCCATCCTTAGCGGGAGACCCTTTTCAACATCCACCCATATTCTTCTGGATGGTCTTCCTTTATGTCTCGGGGTTATCTCCAGCAGATAGGTTCTCCGTCCAACGATCCTGCCTCCTGGGCTTATTTTCATCGAGTAATTGTGGGACATCAGCTCTAACTCCCTCTGCGAGCGACCGAGTTTAGCGGGAGGGGGGCCGAGACGGTACGGAGGAAGGTCAGATGGACTTCCCTTTACCTTCGGCGGTATATGCCATTCCCGTTTCCCCAGCCGGATCAACCCTGAACCTGCGATCTCAGGCGGAGCCAACACCTCAATACGTTGTCTATCGGGCGATTTATTTATCACCTTTTCCTCTCGGATCATATTGTATCGCCCGCCGAAACCTATCACAAGGCGTCTTCCCACGAAGTCGATCTTCCTCTCGACCTCCACCATCCGTCTCAACACATCTTGAGGATCGGGCAAATCCCGCTCCTTTGCCGGCTGGAGAGTTATCAATAACATCAATGTAAGACAAAACCCAATCACTTTCATGATCTTACTCTCCTTCATAATACAAGCTAATATACGTTTGAAGCTCATAGCTTGAGCCTGTTCCCCTCACCTTGGCGGGGGTTTTCAGCTCTCGAACGATCTCCGATCCCAGAAACGGATCGGAAGGCAGTATCTGTCGCGAGTAATATCGAGCGTGCTCCTGAACGTATAGGCTGAGCAGCTGTATCTCCGGGATATCTGAGGCCGATCTCGTGAACATCCACCATCCCATCATGACGAACGTTCCGGCGACGATAAGCAGGATCAGAGAGGCGAGAACGGGATGTCGAGCTAAGGGCGGAGTCATCAACCCTTTCAATCGTTCCCCCCACGTAACCTTCGATCTTCCAACTCTTTCGAGTTCCATCTTAAGAGCCGACCACATATCCTCCGGAGGATCGAGCTTCGGCAGATTTCGGACGAGCGAGACGGCCTCGATCATTTCATCATATTCCCTAGAGCATTCCCCGCAGATCGCAAGATGTCTCTGGACCTCATCTCGCGTCCTCTCATCCAATTCGCCGTCTAAAAATTCGGAGAGCTTCTTGCGAACATCACGACATCGCATCATAATTCCCCCTTATTCCTTAAAGAGATGTTTGTTTCTCTCTATCCGACGTCTTAGCTCCATTCTGGCCTCATACAGCAGCGATTTGACCCTTCCCATAGAGCAATTCATCGCCTCAGCGAGCTCTTTGTAGGACAACCCCTCTATCTCTCGAAGGATTATTATCGCCCTCAGTTTATCGGGAAGGGAGCTGATGATCCTCTGCACAGCCTCCCTACGTTCCTCCAAGATGACGTCGTCCTCAGGGGTTTTTCCATATACAAGGGCCTTCTCCTCGATATCCTCCAGGCTTTCAGTCGGATGTGCATTCCGTTTTCGCAGATGATCCAGGCATAGATTAACGGTTAGACGATATAGCCAGGTGGAGAAGGAGGATTTGCCCTTGAACTTTCGGATCTTTTGGAAAACGCGTAGAAATACCTCCTGGGTCATATCCTCCGCCGTCTCACGGTTGCTGATCATTCTGTAGGCGACATTGTAAACTCTTTTCTGATATCTGCGGAAGATCTGCTCGAAAGCCTCCTCGTCACCCTGTTTCAGTCTCTGTATCAAAGCGGTTTCTTCGCTGCTCAAGGTTTTCCCCTGCAGGTCTCGGTCTCATCTCTCGATTTCTTAGACGAAATTTCGGTGGAAAATGTTCGAGGTGAAGAGGGAACACGCCAGATGGTTGCCCAAAGAGGATGTCCCTGAAGGCCCGCTTACCGGCACCTGAGGATAACCTTGTGAACCTCCCTATAGGATGGTAAAATTCTGAGAGAACAGCCTTAAATCGGAGGTGAGCTGATGACCGAGGGGGATCTACTCATCTGCAGATGCGAGGAGGTATCGTTAAGTGAGATCCTAGAGGCGATCAGGGAAGGTGCTAGGACGATCGATGAGATAAAAAGGAGGACGAGGGCAGGGATGGGGCTATGTCAGGGGAAAACCTGTCGAAGATTGATCGCTCAGATACTGGCAAAGGAGACAGGGCGACCGATAGGAGATATTCTCCCCTCAACCTTCCGTCCGCCTATCAGGCCGATTCCGCTCGGCATGCTCGCCTCGACCGAGGAGGAGTCCCATGCCTGTGAGATACGATGAGAAGACCGATACCATTCATATCATCCTGGGACCTGAAATCGGCAACCTCCTCGAATACAGGGCCGGTCCTTTCTCCGTTTTCATCGATGAGAGCGATTCGCTTGTCAGAATCACGATCAGAAACGCTCAGCGGTTTATCGCTCGTGTTCTAGCAGCCGGCTTTAAAGCTGAAGGGCTGCCCGATGGGTCCCAGTTCAAACGGGAACCCGTCTGGGAAGACGTGGAATCCAGCATGATAAGCGCCTTCAAATATGACGAGGCGACCGGAACGCTGGATGTGGCCTTCAAACGGTCGGGCGTCTATCGATACTACGATGTGCCCGAGCATGTCGTGGAAGGTCTGCGGAAGGCCACCTCAAAGGGTGGCTATATGAGATCAATGATCATAGACATGTATCCCTGGGAGAAACTCGGTTAATCAAGGAGGATTACGATGAATACGCCAGCCGAATCATTGGACAGGTGGCGTCAGATGCGTTTCGGCATGTTCATCCATTGGGGGCCGGTCAGTCTCAAAGGCACGGAGATCGGATGGTCTCGCGGCGCACAGGTGCCCCAAGAGGAGTATGACCAGCTGTACAAGCAGTTCAACCCCACTCTGTTCAACGCTGATGAGTGGGTTTCCCTGGCTAAGGCTGCCGGTATGAAATACCTGGTGATCACCTCCAAGCACCACGATGGTTTCTGCCTGTGGGATTCCAAATACACCGATTACAACATCATGGCCACACCGTTCGGCCGCGATGTGCTCGCTGAGCTGAGCGAGGCGTGCAGACGTCAGGATGTGATGTTCTGCGTTTACTATTCGATCCTCGATTGGTGGCATCCCGATTACCCGATGGGCAGCCCGGGAGGACGCACGGAAAAGCCAAATCCCAACATGCCGCGATATTTCGAATACGTGAAGAACCAGACTCGAGAGATAATCGAGAGATACGGTCCTCTTGGGGTGCTGTGGTTTGACGGCGGATGGGAAAAACCCTGGACACCCGATTACGCGAGGGAGCTATATCGCTACCTGAGGGAGATTCAGCCTGATCTGCTGATCAATAACCGCATCGGCGGCGGATACGGTGACTTCGTAACGCCCGAACAGAAAGTCGGTGAGTTCAACAGAGAGCGGCCCTGGGAGACCTGCATGACCCTCGGTCGTCAGTGGTCCTGGAAACCGAATGACGAGATAAAAACGCTGGAGCAGTGTATTCGAACTCTGCTACACGTGACCGGAGGCGACGGCAACTTCCTATTCAACGTGGGGCCCATGCCTGATGGGCGAATCGAGCCGCGTCAGGCACGGCGACTTGAGGAGATGGGTGATTGGCTCAAACGGTACGGCGATGGGGTTTATGGCACACGGGGTGGGCCGTTCAAGCCCGGAGGATGGGGCGCCTCCACGTGCAGGGATGATAGGATATATCTCTTCATCATGGGATGGCCAGATGAAGGTCCACTGCATCTGCCGCCTATCGATCGCGAGATCATCTCCATCCGGACTCGAACGGCCGGTGAGGCGGATGTCCAGCAAACCGACGAAGGTATCACGGTTCAAATGGCCGAAGCCGACCGCGACCCGATCGTTACGGTGATTGAGCTCGTCATCGATGGTGAGGCATTCGAAATCGAGCCGGTATGATATCTCGCCTCACTCCTGGTCGTAACCTTTCAGCACGCGGTACCATATGTTTCGGAACCGCACGGGATTACCGTGATCCTGAAGCCTAAGCGGTCCGACGGGCGGATGAGGTCTATACTGTGGCAAAATCCTGTGTCCAGTTGGACCGAGAAGCTCCACATGATTATGGACGACGATGCCGTTATGTAAAACGGTCACGTATGCCGGGCGTATCAGCCTATCGCCTTCAAAGCGGGGCGCCTCCCAGATGATGTCATATGTCTGCCACTGACCCGGCCTGCGACACGCGTTCACCAGAGGCGGGAACTGGCCGTAGATGGCGGCTGTGGTGCCATCGGCATAGGTGGGGTTCTCATAGCAGTCCAGAACCTGTATCTCATAAAGTCCCATCATAAATACGCCGCTGTTGCCCCGTCCCTGTCCCTCACCTTTGACCTCCGCCGGAGCCATCCATTCGATGTGCAGCTGACAGTCGCCGAAATGCTCCTTCGTTTGGATATCACCCGTACCCGCGACGACCTCCATATATCCGTTTTCGACCTTCCATCGGGCCGGTCCGCCATCCCTGCTGCTGATCCAGTTGGAGAGATCGGTGCCGTCAAAGAGGATGATGGCGTCCGAAGGCGGATCGCCCAACCTCTCACCCGGCGTAACGACGCGAGGCTGAGGACGGTTAGAGTCATGCACCCGATATTTCGATCCGGGCAAAAACGGAGTATCATCGTAGCCTAACTTCGCCATGGCATATCCTCCCTTTCCTAGTTGTGACATCCAATTATACTATGGTTTCGAAATGGGATCAAGAGGAAAGACAAACCCCTCTATTTCACCTCAGTTTGAGAGGATGAAGGAGGGATAGGCGAGGTTTTATATCCTCGCCCAAAGGTTTGATCTCATTGGAGACCTTTGACGCGTCCCCATGTCGTGGTGACCTTGCCGGATGGATCCACCGGATAGGTGTTTTGAATGGTGAAGTTGTCGAACTCAGCCTGCTGCGCATAGAGCTGGATGCCGACGTACCCGGATTCATATGAGGTGTCGTGAGCTCTGATGCTGAGGCCATCATCCCTCTCGAAGTAGAAATCGCCGTTGCTCACCTCCAGTCTCCAATGCATGGTCCCCGACTCGGGATACGGTTTGTAGTCCCCGCCCTTCTTGACCTCAAGCCCCTCATACCATGGCTCTTTATCGCCGATGCGCTTATCTATCCTTATAAAGGGCCCTTTTATTCCATCGACCGGTATATCCGGCCATGAGTCGTTGATCATGATAACCCTGTAATGCTTGTCGGTCCCTGTGAAAGCCCAGACCAAACCCATCCCGTCGTTATCGGCAGCGGCGACGTCGACATCTATGATGAAATCCTTGAACTGCTCGCCCTTGTAGATTATGAAAGTCCCCATCAGGCAGCTATCGGCCGCACTGCCCCAGATGTTAGAGCCCTGGAACAGAACGTTACCGTCCAGCCCGAGCTGGCTTTTCCTGATCTGCCATGTGGATGGACCCTTATCGCCAAGATTTTCAGGCTTTTCATCTATCACCTGCCAGTCATCGAGTTTCCCATCCTCGAAGTCGAAGACGAAGGTTTTCTGCTTGGCATAGCTAAAGCCGGCCACAAGGATCAGAGCAAGCATAAGCAGAATAAAAGCGAGATTGAACCTATACATGGATATTACCCCCTTCCAGGTAAGGTGGCGGGCATCGAGGGCCCGCCACCGGTTCCGCTTGTCCCCCTCAGTAAGCCTCCTTGATGGCTCCCCATATGGTCGCCATCTTGTCCGACGGCCGGACTGCTGATGGCGCCAGAGGCGTGATCTTGAAATTATCAAACTCCGCCTGTTCGGCATAGAGCTGGATACCGACGTAACCGGTTTGATAGGTGTGATCCTCAGCGGTTATGCTGAGGCCGTCATCGCGCTCGAACTTGAAAACGCCGTTTTTCACCTCAAGCGTGCAGTGGAACTTCGGACCCTCGGGATACGGCTTGTAGTTATCCTTCACCACAGCTAACCCTTCATACCAGGGCTCCTTATCGCTGATCCGCTTGTCTATCCTCAGAAAAGGCCCCCTTATCCCGTCGACCGGCACCTCGGGCCATTTATCGTTGATCATTATGACCCTATAGTGCTTATCGGTTCCGGTAAAGGCCCAGACAAAGCCTATCCCATCGTTATCGGCAGCGGCTATATCCACATCCAGCGTGAAGTCGGTGAATTGATCGCCCTTATAGATTATGAAGGTCCCCATCAGACAGCTATCGGGCGCACTGCCCCAGATGTTAGAGCCTTGGAAGAGCGCCTTACCGTCCAGCCCGAGCTGACTGTCCCTGACCTCCCACGTGGATGGACCTTTATCGCCGAGGTTGTCTGGATTTTCGTCGATAACCTCCCAGTTGTCAAGACTGCCATCCTCGAAATCGATGACTATAGGTTCCTGGGCTTGAAGGACACCCACGAGGAGAAAAATAGCAGCACATACAAATATCGTCTGCCATATACCGGCTCGTCCGTGCATCTCACCCTCCTTGATCTTGACCTCCTCTCGCCTCCAGGGTATTATAATCATAACCCA
>CAZHVH010000153.1:5268-7698 GCA_964535855.1 uncultured bacterium | reverse complement strand
TCGGCCGTTATGCCCTTACGCAGGGCGGGCAGGATCTCCTTTGCCAGACGGAGGTCGTAGTTGAAGATGGTAAACCCGTCTGCGCCGAGCTTCCTGGCGAGGTGGATCTGTCTTGCCACCTGTTCGGCCTCCAACCCCGGGGCTGAAGCTCCGACGCCGGGATATAGAGGGATCCTGCCGTTGACGATCTGGATCTGGTTCTTCACCAGATTGGCGAAGTGATCGTCGTTATCGGTGTAGTTCATCGGGCAGACGAAATCGAGGTATCCGGCCTCAATCCATGCCTTCCAATCCTGCCCCACGGTCTCGCGACACCTGGGATAATCGTTGAACACGGCTGCCGAGATCTTTATCTTCGGGTTTATCTCCCTTGCCCTCCGGCTGACCTCGCGCACCAACCTTGTGATCTGTTCCCGTCTCCAGTCGGCGTATTCCCGGGCATACGGCCCATCGATGACGTCCTGAGGCCATCTCTCGACCTTTACCCCTTTTGCCTTTTCGAACCTCTCCTTACACCCTTCGCAGTAGCAGGCGTTTCCGTGGGGATATCTGATGTAGTCGAAGTGTATTCCGTCGACGTCATATTTCCTCACCACCTCCAGCATGGACTCCAGCTCCAGCTTGAAGTTCTTAGGATGTGAGGGGCAGAGCCATTTGATCTCGTTGCCGTCCCGATCGACCTGAAGCCTTCCCTCCCTTCTCAGCTTTTCGACGAACCATTCGGGAGAGCGGCCGAGGTTCCAGTTCACCTTCCACACATGCACCTGGAGCCCGTACTTTTTGGCCGCCTTCAGGCACAGCTCTATCTGATCGCCTCTCTCCTTCACCTCATCAGCGACGGGCAGCACCTCGCTTGGGTAATATGCCACACCGCCCCAGAGCATATTGGGCACAACGGCCGTAAAGCCGTGATCGACGAGCCATTTGGCCGACTCGTCCCACGACCATCCCTCCACGCCGAAGGCCGAGTGACACCACACGGCGCGGAACTCCCCCTTTCGTCCGGGAAAGCTCATGAGATACACCTCCTTTAATTTTTCGCCCGCACGGCAGGCGTAATCCAGCAATTCCCCGTAACGGTCTGATTCCAGGGCCAATTCCCCTTTCCAAAGTATCCCCTTGGCCTCCTCTAATCCCTTCAACACCCTCTCAGCTCTGCCTGTGGGGATCTCATTCAGAGTCTCATCCAAAAGGCCGGATATCCCGTCCAGTCGGAACACGGATGTGCTTCTGATGAACGTTCTCCCTAACTCCTCTCTCACCTCCGGTATCAGCTCGCCGAACAGGGCGAAAAGCATCCTGCGCTTGTCGGGCATATCGCCCGGGAGGAGCACATGGCCTATGAAAACCCCGCCCGGGCCGATCGTCATAGCGGGTATGCCGGTTTTCTTACCCTTTGAATCGACCCATTCGCCTATCACCCTTGCAGAGGAAAGCTTTTTTGGTATTCTGACGTTCCATGATCCTTGGAGGATGGATTCGGGCATGCCCTCGATCTCCGGGGAGAGGGATATGGATGTGAACTGGCCGGGATATTCCTCGCGCGTCCAATCGAACTCGCTTATCCCCAACAGTTCGGCCAGAGGCTTGGGCAGCGAGTAAAAGAGGATGATCTTACCTCCGGCCTCGATGAACTCCCTTATCCGCTCGCATTCCCGCTCTGAGATATCGGGGTTGAAGGGGAAGATCGCCAGCCGCGCCCCGCTTAAGGATCCATCCTCAACGTCCGTATCATCCAGGACGCCGAACTCCAGGCCGCTTTTGCTCAGAAGCCTTATCATAAGCTTGGCGAATTCCTGAACGGACCTCGATTCGGGCGATCCCTTCAATATGGTCAGATTTCCCCTCACGACGAGGATTCGATCCACGATGCCTTCCAGCCTCTCCACGATGACCGTCGCCTGCCCGCCATCTCTTCTCCAGAGGGAAAGCCTTATCCCCTCTACCTTATCCCATCCGGTCGGTTTCCCTTCGATACGGAAATCCCCCTTGTTCAGCGTTATCGTCTCCCGCCCCTCCCTGAGGGGGAACCATCCTCCGTACCATCCATCCCCGCTGCGGAAGTAGATCGTCCCGCTGTTTATAGCATCCGAGTTTTCGACGGAGATCTTAAGCGAGAACCTGCCGTATCGGCTCAGATCGATCTGGATCTCCTTATCCCAGAAACATCTGTCCATCCCCTCCTCGAATCGGCATTTCAGCATGAGATGGCCGTCGGGGGAAAGCTCGGCCGCTGGGCTTCCGTTTTGGGGTGTCCAATCGCCCGGATCGCTGAAGCTCTCCAGCAGCGCCCTCTCGCACTCCAAACCGGTGGAGAAAACCAGGCTCAGCAGAAGTCCCGTCATATAAAACGCCATACCTTCACCTCTACATTCGGCGATGATACGAGCGAATTGGTTTTATCCTCTCCGGCCTATTATAACCATGGAG
>CAZHVH010000153.1:0-5168 GCA_964535855.1 uncultured bacterium | reverse complement strand
TTACGCCTTCAGGATGTAGTAGAAAGGGATTCCCTTATCCTCTCCGCAATACGGCCGATCTCCTCGATATCTCCCTTCTTGGGTTTCCAGGGTTCCACCAGATCATCTCCCTCCCACCGCGGTATGACGTGCATGTGGAAGTGGAAGACGGTCTGGAAAGCCGCCTTTTCGCTGGCCTGAAAGAGGTTTACGCCGTCGGGGTTAAGCGCCTCTTTGATCGCCTTGGCGATCCTAGTGGCGACCCACATCACCTTGGCCGCTATCTCTTCATCGACGTCGAACAGGTTTCGGAAATGCCTTTTAGGGACGACCAAGGTATGGCCGGGATTAGCGGGATTTATGTCCATGAAGGCCACCACATCGTCATCCTCATAGACCTTAGTCGAGGGTATATCACCGCTTATTATGCTGCAGAAGATGCATTCCGACATGGTTCACCTCCGTTGTGCCCTTTTCATGAAGTATGAAAGCGCCATATATGCTAAAAGGGCGATCAGGCATGTCAGGGGGAACCACTCTCCGAAGCGCATGTAGAAGGTGATCCCCGGATATAGCGGTACCTCGGCGATGATGATGCCGTTCTCATCCGGTTTTACAACCCCGCTTATGACCCTACCGTTAGGGCCTATCACGCAGGTTACCCCTTTGTTGGCGCATCGGAAGACCGCCTTGCCCGTCTCGATCGCCCTGAACGGCGCCATAGCATAATGTTGATAGGGGGCAGATGTCCCCTCGAACCAGGCGTCGTTGGTTATTATCCCCATGAAATCGACTCCCTTGCGGACGAACTCGCGGAAGATATAGGGGAAGACGGATTCAAAACATATGACCACGCCAAACCTGGCACCGTTCGGCAACGTGAGGACGACGCTCTCCCTGCCCTTGTTGAAATCGGCCACCCCGACAATCCTCGCCTTTATGGATTTCGGGAGATACCTTCTCAAAGGGGTGTATTCGCTGAACGGCACAAGATGCTGCTTGTAATACTTCCCGACCACCCTATCGGGGGAGAGGAGCACCGCCGCGTTGTAATCCCCCCTATCGCCCTTCGTTTCATAATGTGGGATGCCGAAGAGCAGCCAACTGCCGCTCTCCCTAAGCCTGTTTTGAAGCATCTCTATATATCCCCTCCGGCCAGGCCTCAGAAGATCCATCAGCACGAAGGTCTCGGGGAAGACTATCAGATCCGGCCTCTCATAGGTCATCTCATCAAGGCTCTCCAGATATCGCCTGAAGGTCACCCTGGGATCGCCGTACATCTTCTCCCTCTGTGGGACGTTACCAGGTATGAGGGCGATCTCGATCTTGCCCTTAGGGGGGAGGGGCCTTTCGAGCTTCCAGATCCCGTAGGATATGCATATCAGAAATAGGGCGAAGGGGATGAGGATATATCGTATCTCCTCCCTCCACCTCCTGAGGTTCAGTATCAACCTCGCCAAAGCGGTGTTCACGGAGACGATCAGGAAGCTTATCCCCCCCAGGCCGGTTATGGAGGCGATCTGCGCTATCGGGAGGAACCTATACTGGCTGTGTCCCAGGCTTCCCCAGGGCAATCCGGTGAAAAGCCACCCTCTCAAGAGCTCAAGCGCCGTCCAGAGGGCAGCGGGTATGAAGATGTAGGCCGGAGCGGATCTGAGGTTAAGCCTTCGGACTATCCACGAAAATCCGGCGATGTAAAACGCCAGATACCCTGTGAGAAGCAAGGTGGCAAATAGGACTATCGGAAAGTTGGCATACGGATGGAGCGGCAGGATCCAATATGTCATGCCTGAGACGTAAATCGCCCCGCAGATCCATCCCAGAAGCAGAGCTCTCCTGGGTTTGACGCCCTGTATCGCTATTAGCAACGGTACAAGCCCTATCCATATCAGCGGCCAGAGGTTGAAGAAGGGGAAGGAGAGGAGCAAAAGGACTCCTCCGAGGACGGACAGACCTACCCTGTGCCACCAGCCAAGCGGCAGATCCGATCGATTTCCATTGTGGTTGTTGTGCTTGGACGATGCGGTCATGATATCAACTGAAAGCTACGTCGAGTATCATCATCACGGTGAACCCCAGCATCGCTCCCATGGTCGCCAGATCGGCGTTGCCGTTATGCTGCGATTCGGGCACGACCTCTTCAACCACGACGAATATCATCGCTCCTGCGGCGAAGGCCAAGGCATACGGCAGGATGGGCCGGGCGATCAGCACTGACGCAGCGCCGATGACACCGGCCACCGGTTCCACGGTCCCCGAAAGTTGACCATACCAGAAGCTTCTGGCGCTCGAGAGCCCCTCACGTCGAAGCGGCATCGACACGGCCATCCCCTCGGGGAAGTTCTGGATGCCTATGCCGAGCGCTAAGGCTACCGCCCCCGCTAACGTGGCAGAGGACAATTTCGCGGCCACTGCCCCAAATGCAACTCCCACCGCAAGGCCCTCAGGGATGTTATGCAGGGTTATAGCTAATACGAGCAAAGTTGTCCTTCGCCAGCTTGTTCTGAGCCCCTCAGCCTCCTCCATCGGAAACCCGATATGGAGATGGGGGAGTATCCTGTCGATCAAACGTAGGAAAATCCCTCCCAGCAGAAACCCGATGGAGGCGGGGACCCAGGCAGGCAGGTTCCCTCCCCTCGTCATCTCGATCGCCGGGGCGAGCAATGACCAGTAGCTGGCCGCTATCATGACCCCTCCGGCAAAGCCGAGCATCGTATCGAGCACCTTCCGGCTCATGTTTCCGGTCAGAAAGACCGTACCAGCTCCCAATGCCGTGAGAAACCAGGTGAAGAGGGTCGCCAAAAACGCCTGAACGGTAGGATTTAACCCCTTCAGGAAATCAACCATTGCAGCTCCCCGACATGTCTGCTCCCCTTGGAGGATTTACGCACGCCTATTATCCCATAACGGGCGGATTTCGTCAAGTTGCCTCAAATGACAAAACATGATATGATAATGATTGGGAACAACTTAAAGGAAGATGCTATATGCGGAGACGAAATGGAGAGATACAAGAGCATTATCCCCAACTGGGACGAGTTCCTGAAAGCTATACAACGGCCGATACCCCATACTTTGAGGGTCAACACGCTTAAGATCTCGCCCGATGATCTCAGGAGGAGGCTTGAGGAGAAGGGGCTTAAGGTGGAGGTGGCCCCCTGGTGTCCCTATTTCTTCACGGTGAGGGGCACCAAATCGATAGGGCTGCTCTTCGAATACTGGCAGGGATACTACTACCCTCAGGAGGCATCGTCGATGGCAGCGCCTCTGGCACTTGACCCTCAGCCTGGTCAGCGGATACTGGATATGTGCGCGGCGCCCGGAGGTAAAGCCTCACACCTTGCCGAGATGATGCGAAACACCGGTACGCTGATCGCCAACGATCTCGATTTCAAAAGGCTCAGGGCTCTGAGCGGAAATCTAAATAGACTCGGCGTGACAAACACGATCATATGCAATTACAACGGCATAACGCTGCCCGAAAAGACCCTCTTCGATAAGGTCCTCCTCGACGCACCATGCTCAGCTGAGGGAAACGCCAGGAGATCGCCTTTCCTGAGAGGAGGCGCTAACCTCACCTACATAAGGAGGATCTCCTCGTTCCAGAAAAACGCCATCCTCAAAGCGATAGATCTGACGAAAATCGGCGGGGTGATCGTCTACTCGACATGTACCTTTGCTCCTGAGGAGAACGAGATGGTTATACAACACGCCCTTGAAAACCGTCCCGTTCGGCTTGAGCCGATCGATATCGATATACCCCATCTCACCGGCCTAAGCGAATGGGAGGGCAGAAGGTTCCATCCGGATATGGAGCTCTGCATCCGGATATACCCACATCTCTTGGATTCGGGTGGCGCCTTCGTCGCAAAGCTGAGAAAGCTGGACGATCCCAGGGGGAAAAAGGACAGGATAGACGAGACGGAACACCCATCAGATCCGGCGGACGACGTCGTGGGGTATTACCGCGATAGGTTCGGCGTCGATCCGTCCGCCTTCGAGGGTATGAATTTCATCAGGAGATCCGATTACATGTGGATGACCACCGCGGATCTGAGGATGCTTGAGATCTTCAGGACGTCGGGTTTCGGCCTCAGGATAGCGGGGCTTATGAAGGAAGGCAGGATCAGACCCACCGATTGGGGATTGGTCTATCTGGGAGATAGGATCAGGAAAAGCAGAGTTGAACTTCCGATCGAAGTGCTGCGCAGCGTCCTGCTCTCGGGAGGTGCAAAGGTAGAGACATCGGTCGAAAACGGATATGTTGCCCTTTGCTTCAAAGATGAGGTGATCGGAAACGGCCTTATGGCCGGCGGACATGTCAAATGTAAGATGCAGGCCTCCCACAGAAACGGCCTTTATGAATCATTGAAGATGGAGGGGATTCTATGAGGGTGAAGACCATTCTGTCCATCCTGGCCCTTTCTTTGTCTTTCACTTCATTTCCCCTTTTTGCCCTCGATGACGAGGTTCATAGGCTCCGCAGGGCTCAGATGGTCGATGTGCTTAAGCGGGAGGGCATAAAGGATAAGAACGTGCTTGAGGCGATGGGAGAGGTGCCGAGACATGAATTCGTCCCGAAAAACCTCACCCGTTATGCCTATGAGAACCGTCCCTTGCCGATAGGTTACGGCCAGACCATATCCCAGCCTTACATCGTCGCGCTGATGACGGAGCTTCTGAAGGTGAACAAAGACAGCGTGGTGCTGGAGGTGGGAACCGGATCGGGGTATCAGGCCGCTGTGCTTTCGAAACTTGTCAAAAAGGTTTACACGATAGAGATCATCAAGGAACTGGGCGAGCCGGCCAAAAAACGGCTGCGGAGACTTGGATATAAGAACATCGAGGTGAGGATAGGCGATGGGTATTATGGATGGAAGGAACACGCCCCCTTCGACGCCATAATCGTCACGTGTGCCGCACGTCATGTGCCGCCTCCGTTGATAAAACAGCTCAAACCGGGCGGAAGAATGTGCATACCGGTCGGCTCTTTCCTCTATCAGAACCTGATCCTTATAGAGAAGACCAAAAAGGGGAAGCTCAAGCAGAGGAGCGTCATACCGGTGATGTTCGTGCCGCTTCTGGGTCCGAACAGAAAACCAAGATGATAAAATAACGAAGGAATCGCAGTGCGCGGGGGAACCTGCGATTCCTCCGTCCGGGTCAAATCCACAGGAAGAATTTGGGTT
>CAZHVH010000152.1:0-7728 GCA_964535855.1 uncultured bacterium | reverse complement strand
GCCTCATACAATTTGGCCAGCAGGCGATGCGCGTTGACGTCGTCCGGGTTCTCCTTGAGTCGTTTTTTGAGCCTCGCCAGACTTCGCTCATACACCTTCGGCTTCCGGTAGAGCTTCCGCAGTCGCTTTTCAACATGACGGCGCAGGGTTTCGTCCCGCGCCGAGGTCAAAAGTTCCTCGTAGATCTCCAGGGCCACCTCATACCTTTCGGTCTTCTCGTAGATCTGGGCGAAGTCGAACCGCATGAAATCCCGGTCATAGGATACGCCGCTGGCGTCGGCCTCCGCCATAGCTTTCTTGTACAGCTCGATCGCCCGCTCGTAAAGCCCGCCGTCGCGGCATATCTGGGCGACCTTGATCCACAGGTAGAAATCCCCTCCTAGATTCAGACTCTGCGCCTTCTCCAAAGCAGCCATCGCCCTCTCGTTCTCCCCCGCTCGTTTCAGGGCGGCGGCGAGATGGTAGGCGTTGAGGACGTCGCCGGGTTTCAGCTTAAGGGCGTGTTCGTAGGCGTCGGCCGCAAGGTCGAACCTCTCCATCTGGCCGTATATGACGCCTACAAGCTCCCAAAGCTCCGAAGCCAGCCCTTTATCGCCGTCCCCCTCGATCTTCCGCAGCTTATCCTTCGCCATTTCCACCAGAACGTCCGGTCGGCTGCGATCGCTGAACAGCCTCAACAGTTCCAAACGCCATCTCTCCTTCTCCGATTGAACGGTGTATCGAACCCCGTCCGATCCTATGCTAAATGAGCTCGAAAAACCCCATTTGACGGACGTTTTAACCAGTTGCAGATAGGTCTCAAGTGTACTTTCAACATCGCCCGTCTCGACGTAGCACCGCATCAAGTCCTGATAGGCGTTTATCCTCTGATACTCCTCCGTGCTGAGCGAGATCGCCTTCTTGAGCGCCCCGATGGCCTTGTCGAACTTTCGGCCGCTCAGATAATTCCTCGCCAACTCGGCATAGAACTGATAGTTGTGTAGAAACTCCTCCTTCTCGGCCGATTCGGCCAGCTCCTCCAGCTTGCCCTGTTGTCCCAGGGTCCGTATCAGATCCCCCTGAGCCTGATCCCGCTCATAGGGTTGGCTCGCAAGGCTGATCGCCTTTTTGTAGGCCTCGACGGCCTTGTCCAGATCCCCCACGTTTTGATAGCTTCGGCCCACCTCGAGGTAAAACCGGAAATCCGGGATGATCCCGAATTTCCCGGCCGATTCGATCAGCTCCTCCAGCTTGCCCCCTTGTGCGTAGAGCCTGATCAGCTCCCTTTTAAGCTCGCTCCGTCTATATTGATCGGGGACGTTGTCCAGCCCTTCTCTGTACCATTTCACGGCGGACTCGAAGTCGCCCTTCTGCCGGTATAGCCTTCCCAACTGCTGATATGTCTCATAATCGGTCGGGTTCATCCCAGCCGCCCTCTCGTATGCCTTTATCGCCCTCTCCGGTTGTCCGGCTGCGGCATAAACCCGGCCCATCAGCTTAAGCGTCTCGGCGTTTTCGTTCTCGCCAAGAGTCTCCTGGGCGAACTTAAGAGCGTCTTTCACCCGATTGGCCTTCAGATATACATCCACCAGACCCACTTGGAACCTGGGGTTGCCCGGCTCCGACTTCAGCAGCGCCTTCCACTGCGCGATCGCGTCGTCGTATCTGCCCATGCGCGAGTAAAGCATGGCCAGTTGTAGCCGCGATTCCCTGTCCCCCGGCGCCACCTCCAGTATCTCCCTGTAAAGCTCGATAGCCTTGTCGGTCCGGTTGGTATTCAGATACTCCCTGGCGAGCGTCCGCTTAAGCGAGAGGTCCACCCTCCTCTTATCCCCGGTCAGCCTCTTTTTGAAGTCCACCCCCTGTCTTCGCAGAAGCCGCGTCATCCTCCTCTGGGCATCCTCTCGGATATAACGATCGAAGGAGGTGTTGATGACCTCCTCATACAGCTTGATGGCCTCGTCGATCATGCCGTGTTGTCCCATCCGATCGGCGACGCGCATCTTTTCCCAGGGGCCGGAGCGTCCCTGGACATTCAACGTCGTTAACATCATCCTCCAGGCTGAGAGCGCCTTCTCCTTTTCGTTCGCCTTGATGTAGGCGTTGGCCAATCTGTCGTAATAGTAGCTCCGTGGCTCTGAAGATCTCCTTATCAACCTCTGAAGGATCTCCGCCGCCTTGAGCGGTTGGTTCTCCTTCATGTATCTGTTCGCTAAATTTCCCAGATATTGCTCGACCGATGGGTCCTCCGAATCGAACAGCTTTTCGATCAGCTTCTCGGCCTTCTCCGTCTCCCCGCCTCGGATCAGCGTTAAGGCCACGAGGTAGTTCAGCCTCGCATCATCGGGATTTTCACCCAGCATCGCCTCATATCTCGTCCGGATCTCCTCTAACCTGTCGGCCTGGGCGTACAGGTCTATCAGCTTCTCGGCTATGCCCTGGCTCCTCCTACCCTCACGCTCCACGCTCTTTTCGAGCAGCTCCATGCCTTTCTGGATCTCGCCGCTTTTGGCGTAGGCGTCGGCGAGGCCGATGTAAAGGCCGTCGTTCTCCGGGTAGAGCTCTATCAGCCTTTCGTAAAGCCTTATCGCCTCGGCGTGCATGTTCCTGTTCAGGCATTCCCTGGCTATCATATCATGCAGCGGCCCCGGTCCGTAGCGGCGTCCCACCACAAGCTTCGATCTATCCAGGCCCTTTAAGGCGAGCTCGACCAGTTTATCCGCCTTCCGGGCGTCGAAGAAGGTCCGAACCACATCCCATGGATTAGTGATGGCGCCTGGGCTCCTCTCGAGCAGAAGGGCATAGTGCTCGGCGGCTTTCTCGGTATCCCCCCGACGGCGCAGCATCCGCGCCAACCTCATTCTCGTCTGCGTGTCGTTCGGCCTCAGCTTAAGGGCCTCCTCGAACTCCTTCACGGCCTCGACCACCCGATTTTGGCCCTCATAGAACGTGGCGAGCTCAAGATGTGCGCGGTAGGAGTTCGGGTTGTTCCTCACGATCGCCTTCAGGTTTCTCTCCCGCTCCCTCATCACGCTCGGACGCAGGAGGCGGGAGATCTGCGAGAGAACGTAGCCATAGGTTCGCCCGGCCCTTAACATCCCGACGGCCCTCTGCGCCAGCTCCTGGCTCTCCTTGTACAGGCCGAGCTGTGACATCAGGGAGGCCAACCGCGTCAACTCGTTCGGATCGGTCAGGCCGCGTGAGAGCGCAAAGGCCCTCTCGGCCGCCTCCTTAGCCTGGGCGGGAAATCCGTACCGCTGACATTCCTGAGCCAGCTGCATGCACTCCTGCGCGGTCACGGGCGGCTCCAGCAGCCATCCGATCGCCTCCTTTGCCCTCTCGACCTCCCCCACGTCGGAGGCAAGCCTCAAAATCACCCTCGCTATCTCCTTTCTGTCCCTGGATGATTTGGCCGCGACCTCCGACAGCAGCTCCAATCCCCTTTCGACCTCCCCCGCCTGCACCGCTATCAGAGCCGCTCCTAACCTCAAGGTGGTGTCCTCGGGCGAGGCCGCGAGAGCCTGATCCATAAACCGCTTAGCCTCAGCTCGCCTGCCCTCCCACCACAGGAAATAGGTGAGAGCCAGCGCGGGATAAACCCTCTCCTCCCCCGTCACCGAGTTTAACTCCTCCTCATATCGCCTGTACAGGATCTCCAGCTTTCCCGCCTGCCAGAACGACATGAAAATCCGTCGCAACATTTCAAGCCGGGGTCTATCGTAGTAAAAATTGACGTCGGGAAAGCTCATCTGCCTCACCCCGGCGCTCGGATACACACCCGGTTTAGCCTCAGGCTTCGTCATGTTGAGGTATCCGAGGTAGGCGTCGAGCGCCTTCTGAAGTTCTCCCGACCTCAGATAGGCATCGCCCAGAGAACGATAGACGTAGCTGATCCGTCTCCTGTCCCCGGGTTTTTCGAAGCTCATCTCGGCCAGCACCCTCTCCGCCTCCGCCAGTTTGCGCTCCTGAATCAGGAGGTTACAAACAACGCCTATCATCTGAGAATCGGATCGGCTTTCCCGGAGCGTCCTCCTGAGAATCCGCTCTGCCTCCTCGTCCTTCCCGACGTCCTTCAGAAAGCGGTAATAGCCCATAACGAAAACTGGTTTAGAGGGGTTCTCCTCGTAGATCTTCGCGAGAATTCGCTCGGCCTCATCCTTTCGATCCATCCTCTTCAGGACATCGGCGTAGAGGAAATACCACCTCTCATTTTGTGGGTCGTGGGAGATCAGATATCTCAGCTCCCTCTCGACCGTCTCATACTCGTCCTTCCTCTGCGCAAGCTCCAGCACAGCCTGATGCAGATCCACCTCCTCGGGCGACAGCTCCAACATCCTCTCCAGAGTCGCTCTTGCCCGCTCCTCCTGGTTGGTCAGAAGGTAGAACTTGACCAGGTTGGAGAGGAGGATCAGGTTTTCGGGGTGTTCCTTAGCCTGAGCTTCGAGCTGAGCCATCATCTCCTCCAGCTCGCCGCTCCGCTGAGCGATCAACGCCAACTGCACCAGCGCGGCGCTCTGGATCTCATCGAAGCTTCCGGGCATCCATCCCCTCATCACGCCTCCGCCGGGATAGCCATAGGGGCTGCCTATGCGGTACACCAGATCGTATATCTGGAACCTCTGTAACCCCCTCCGTTGAGGTGGAGGATAGTAACCGCGGGATATCCGTTGGCCGGGGTATCTCTGCTCGAAGGGACGGGTGGGGGAGGAAATCTGTGGTTGCCGCTGGACCGTTTTCCGCCGAGTAGGCTGGGGCATAGCTATCAGACGCAGGAAGATGGGCACGGCCTTCTCAGGCGCTCCGAGCTCCACCAGCATGGCGCCGATCTGATAGAGCAGCCTCGGATCGTTCGTCCTGGCCTCGGCGCTCTCTAAAGCCGACGAGGCTTCATCGAACATCCCATGTTTGATGAACATCTTCGCCAGCTGTATCTCGCCCTCGGTCCTACCCCCCTTTGCCTTCACGGTTTCCCTCCAGATCTGAACCGTCTCGGCCTTCATCCCGGCATCGAACAGCAGCTCCCCGTAGCGGAGCTTGTTTTCGACCGACGGTTTGACCGTTATCAGCTCCCGTTGATATCTGAGGGCGTTGTCCATCTCCCCCAGATCGGCGGACAGATCCGCCAACTCCTTCAGCAGGCTCGGGTCCTTCGGGTTGATCTCGAGGGCTTTCGTCAGGTCGTTTCTTGCGGCGTTGTAGTCGCCCATCCTCTTGTGTAGTTCCGCAAGCGCCAACAGCGGCGTCAGATCGGACTTCGCGTCCCTGTGCATCTCCTCGAAACGCTCGATCAGCTCCTCGGGACGCCCAAGCCGGTAATAGATCTCCATGAGAGGGGCAACGAAGGAGAGTTTAAAATCCATCTCGTCGGCCAATTCAAAACAGCGCCAGTACTGTTCCGCCGCCGGATATAGCCTGTCCGCCTGCTGATATGCCCTTGCCAGCTCCACACGCGTCTCTATGGATTCGGGTTGCAGCCTCACCGCCCGCTTCAAATTCCCTATGGCCTCCTCCGTCTCACCCCAGCGGATCAGGATGTCCGATAGAACCCGATAGCCCTCCGGGTTTCTGGGGCTATGGGCTATGGCCCTCTTCGCGGCCTCTATCGCCTTATCCCTTTTCCCGAGGCGCATGTATTCCCTAGCGATGTTACAATAATATTCCCGTGCGTTTGCCCCGTCAATCTCTATGAGTTTCTCATAGGTTTTGATGGCATCGGGGTAGAGGTTTTGTCTCTCATAGACCTCTGCCAGCCAGCGCAGAACAGAGGGATCTTCCGGGGCCAGCTCGGCCGCCCTTTTCAGCTTCTCCATCAGCTTGGTGACGTTCCCCTGAGCGTGATACATCCGGGCGAGGATTTTTAAGCTCTGCAGATCCTCCGATTCCTTCTCCAGTTCGGCGATCTTCTCATCCAGAACCCCCTGTTCGCGATAGATCTCTATGATCTGCGAGAGGGTCTGCTGGCGGAAATACTCGTTCGGCGCTATCCTCGAGGCCGTCTCAAACGCCTTTAAAGCCTCGTTGTATCTCTCCAAATCGGCGAGGAGAGATGCCAGCTGAGACCAATATCGGAACTCCTCAGGGGCCAACTCCACAGCCTTTCGGGCCGCCTCTATCGCCTCGGCCTTAAACCCGTGCCGATTGAGGATCTCCGCAAGGCGGCTGTAGTTGGCGCCCGTGCCGCTTTCGCCCTCCACCATCCGCCTCCACGTCCGGAGGGCGTCCTCCCTTTCGCCCTGTTTGTAGCGGTATTCCCCCAGATATTCGATGTAATCGGCGTTTCCGGGGGCGAGCTGGATGGCCTTCTCATACTGCGCTATCGCATCCTCCTTAAAGCCGTTCTTCCGATAGATCTCCGCCAACAACAGCCGCGTGGCCGGATCATCCGGCTTAAGCCTTTCGATCTCGGCCCACGTCGCCTTGGCCCTCTGGGGCTGTCCCAGTTGCACGTAGAGCTCACCCAGCTCCTGATAGAGCGACACCTCCTCAGGGGACTGCCTGATGAGCTTTTCGTACTCCTCGGCGGCCTCCTGATACCGTTCGGCCGTCTTCAGAGCGTTGATCAGGCTCAATCGAAGATGAGCGTCGCTTGGGCTCAATTCCAGGGCCCTACGAAACGCCCCTATCGCCTCCTCCACCTGATCGTTCTCCATGTATACGTCCGCCAGCAGCCTCAGCATCTCGACGTTTTTGGGATCGCCCTTCAGCTTGCCTTGATAATATTCGATGAGTCCTTTCAGGTTGTTCCTGCTGCGGTAGATCCCGATGATTCGTCCCTGAAGCTCCCTCCTGAGCCAGTTATCGGGCGCCATCTTCGAGATGGCCTCCTCATAGGCCGCTATCGCCTGATCCTGATCCCCTTTCAGCTCGTAGATCTTTCCGATCTCGCGCAGGGATAGACAGACGCGATATGGATCGGAACCCTTCAGCTTTATGACGGCTCGATGCTGCTCGATCGCCTCGTCATAAAGCTCCTGTTCCTTGAACAGATCAGCCAGCTCCAGCCTCGCAAAGACGTCCTCGGGGTTAAGCTCCGCTATCCTCCTCCAGGCTTCGATGGCTTTGGAGGTCTCGCCCTTTCGCATATAGCAACGTCCAAGGGTTTTGTAGATCGTCGTCATGTCGTCGGCTGAGGGGTTCAGCTTCGCCGCTATCTCCAGCTGCTCTATCGCCTCGTCATACCGGCGTAGATGAGCCATCAGTTGACCCAGGACCATATGCGGGTATGGGTCCTGAGGCGTCAGATCCGCCGCATGCCGATACCTTTCGATGGCCTCCTTCTCCCTCCCCAACCGCCTGTAGATGTGTCCCAGGATCAGATGCAGGCTGGGGTCTTCGGGATGGGCTTCGACGGCGGCCTCATAGTCGGCGACCATCTGATCCAAGCCCGGTCCCTCCAGATAAAGCCGGTATAACCTGTCGAAAGCGCTTCCCTCCCTCGGCTTGGCCCTCAAAAGCCCCCGATAACGCTCCATGATCTTCTGATCGATCTCCTGGGCCCAAACTAGATTGAGGGCGAAGAGAGAGGTCACCGCGATGAAAATCGCCATGAAGATCCTGCGCATCTCAATCCCCCCTTTTATTCAGTCAGCTATCGGCAATCAGCCTGAAGGAAAAAGTCACTTATGGTCATTTGTTGTCATTTATAGTCATTTGTCGTCATTTTGAATGACGGCAAAGCCAAATGACTCAATAACTACAAATGACCGTTTTTCAAAGCTAATCGCCCCTAGGCGGGAAACGTCTGTCATT
>CAZHVH010000151.1:0-7750 GCA_964535855.1 uncultured bacterium | reverse complement strand
GGTGAGGAGTATCTGATAATGCGCGAGGAGGATATCCTCGCCAAGGTCGTTAACGAGTAAAAGGAAGGAGGGTGAGAATAAATGGCAGCAAAACAGCTTGCTTTTAGTGAGGAGGCGAGGAATTCGATAAGAAGGGGCGTTGATATCCTGGCCAATGCCGTCAAGGTTACCCTTGGGCCCCGAGGGAGAAACGTCGTGATAGAGAAGAAATTCGGAGCGCCCACCGTGACCAAGGACGGGGTCACCGTCGCCAAGGAGATAGAGCTTGAGGACCCATATGAGAACATGGGCGCTCAGATGGTCAGGGAGGTGGCTTCCAAGACCAGCGATGTGGCGGGCGATGGTACCACCACGGCGACGGTCCTGGCACAGGCGATCTATCGTGAGGGTTTGAAGAACGTCGCCGCCGGAAGAAACCCGATGAGCCTCAAGCGAGGGGTCGACAAGGCGGTTGAGGCCGTCGTCAAGAAGCTTAAGGAGATAAGCAAGGAGATATCCGACAAAAGTGAGATCGCTCACGTAGCTGCCGTCTCAGCCAACAACGACCTGGAGGTTGGCAAGATCATCGCCGACGCTATGGAGAAGGTCGGCAAGGATGGTGTCATCACCGTCGAGGAGGCCAAGAGCCTGGAGACGACTCTGGAGTTTGTCGAGGGTATGCAGTTCGACAGAGGGTATCTCTCCCCCTACTTCATCACCGATCCGGAAAGGATGGAGGCGGTCTTAGAGGAGCCGCTCATACTGATCTTCGAGAAGAAGATCAGCGCCCTGAAGGACATCGTCCCGCTGTTGCAGAGGGTCGCCGAGATGGGCAAGTCGCTTCTGATCATCGCCGAGGACGTAGAGGGCGAGGCGCTGGCAACGCTGGTCGTGAACAAGATCAGAGGTACGCTCCGTTGCGCGGCCGTTAAAGCCCCCGGATACGGTGAGAGACGTAAGGCGATGCTCGAAGACATAGCGATTCTAACCGACGGCAAGTTCATCTCCGAGGATCTGGGGATCAAGCTGGAAAACGTGACGATCAACGACCTCGGCAGGGCCAAGAAGGTGGTCATCACCAAGGATGACACCACCATCATCGAGGGCGCCGGCAGCAAGGAAGCCATAATGGGGCGAATCCAGCAGATACGCAAGCAGATCGAGGAAACGACCTCCGATTACGACCGCGAGAAGCTCCAGGAGAGGTTGGCTAAGCTCGCCGGCGGCGTCGCCGTCATCAAGGTCGGCGCGGCGACCGAGGTGGAGATGAAGAACAAGAAAGCGCTCTTTGAGGATGCTATGCATGCCACCAGAGCAGCCGTCGAGGAGGGAATCGTTCCCGGCGGCGGAGTGGCGCTCCTGAGATGTATCCCAGCCTTGGATGAGCTGAAGGCGGAGGACGAAGACGAACAGGTGGGGATCAACATAGTCAGAAGGGCACTCGAGGAGCCGATCCGCCAGATCGCTCGCAACGCTGGTAAGGAGGATTCGGTTATCGTCGAGAAGGTGCGCAGCGCGGACTTCGCAATAGGATATGACGCCGCCAAAGATGAGATTGTCGACATGTTCAAGGCGGGTATCATCGATCCGACCAAGGTGGTCAGGACCGCCCTCCAGAACGCGGCAAGCGTCGCCGGGCTGATGGTCACCACCGAGGCGCTCGTGGCCGAGATACCCGAAAAGGAGAAGGAAAAAGCGCCGACGCCGCCTGACATGTATTGATGATCCTTCCCCCTGCCCGGAGGGTTCATCCCTCCGGGTTAACCCTCCCCCTTTAAAAGCCTCGGCTCAACGAAGAGGGTTTTCTCATGGGTGTAGATCACAAATCCCTCCTTAGCACCTCTGGGCTTGGTTACATACTTGGCGAGCGTGTAGTCCACGGGAACATGGCTTGAGTGTTTCGCCTTACTAAAATAGGCCGCCAGAGACGCCGCCTCAAGTAGAGTGGGCACCGGGATTTCCCTGCCCTCTGGATTCCGTATGAGCACATGCGATCCTTGAATGTTCTTGGCATGGAGCCATATATCATTTTTGTTGGCAAATCGGAGGGTCAGGAGATCGTTCTCCCTGTTGTTCCTCCCGACCAATATCTCAAATCCGTTCGATGAGATAAACCTTCTGAACGGCTCCGATTCCCTCTCCTTTTTCCTTCCGCCCTTTGTCTCTTCTCTCCTCATCCACCCGCGCTTTATCAGATCCTCCTTCAACCGATCGAGCTCTGCCTGCGATCTTAAATCCTCAACCTCCTCGATCATCTCATCGAGCAGTTGCAGCATTTTTTCTTGATCGGCGATCACATTTGCGAGCTTAACCCGTGCCCTCTTGGCCTTGGCATACCGTTTGAAGTAAAGCTGTGCGTTTTGGGTGGGCGAAAGCTCAGGGGAAAGTTCCACTTTGATCGGCCTGAGCTGTGGGTCGTAAAAGTTCTGGAGCATAACCTCGGTATCACCCTTTCTTATCGATCTCAGGTTTGATAGTATCAACTCCCCTTTGATCCTCATGGTTTCGGCGTCTTCGGCTTTTCCCATCCGTATCTGAAGTTCATTTAGCTTCTCGGCTATGGCTTTTCTGCGCCTTTTGAGCCTAGTCATAAGCAGGGCTTTCTCCGAAAGGAATCTCTCGCGCGCTATCATCTCGGCGTGGAACCTCTCCAGGGCCTCGCTCATCGAGCTGAAGAAGCTCGGCCGTGCGCCCTGAGCTTCGAACTGTCTCAACCGCAACGGTCCGACTGCGATAGGTTTGTCGTCTCGATCGAGCATGACGCACGGATGGCCATCACCGATCCCATCTCTTATCGCCTCGATCACCTCTACATATGCCTTCCACAGCATCTCCGGGTCATCCCCGCCCGCGCGGAAAAGCACCTCCCTGGCGATGATCGGGCTGAAACCATCAACGGAATCCATTATAGCCCTGTCAGGCTGATCTGGCCTTCTCTTTATAACATCTAAAAACTCATCGCGCCTTAATCTGAACGGATCTAGCTTGGACCTCTGCGGTGGGGGAACATAATCGAGTCCAGGCAGAACCTCCCTATAGGAGCTAAGGCTTGAATCTATGTGCTTGATGCACTCAAGTATCTTGCCGGTGTCGGAGTTGACCAGAATAATGTTGCTGTGTTTGCCCATAAGCTCACATATCAGAAGTCTGGGTTTCCTCTGTAACAGATCACCCTGCGGTTGGACCTCGATGTGTACGATCCTATCCAATCCTACCTGCTCGACCCTACTCACTGTCCCTCGTATCAGGTGGGTCATAAGGAAATCGGAAAAATGGCGTCTCTCCTTCACCTTGGGCACCCTTGGGACAAGGTGAATCCTAGCATAGACAGGATGTGCGGAGATGAGAAGGGCATACGGGCCGATCCGGATCACGATCTCGTAGCTCTCGGTTTGAGCGATGTGTCTGACCTGATTGCCGACAAGCGCCTGAAGCTCGCTCATGAGCCTATAAAGGCTGAAGCTATCGAAGGCCATACGATCAGCCCCCCTCGATCTGCATCTGCTTAAGCCTTTCAGCCTGATCGGCTAGGATGAGCGGCTCGATGATCAAATCCAAATCACCCTCCATTATGGCGTCAAGCTTGTAAAGGGTCAGGTTTATCCGGTCATCGGTGACCCTGTTTTGGGGGAAGTTATACGTCCTGATCCGCTCGCTCCTGTCGCCCGAGCCCACCATGCTTCTTCTGGTAATGGCCCTCTGGGATTCCAGCTCTCTCTGTTTCATATCCAGCAATCTCGCCCTGAGGATCTTAAGCGCTTTGGCCTTGTTCTTATGCTGAGAGCGTTCATCCTGACATGTGACGACAATGCCCGTGGGGATATGGGTGATCCTGACCGCCGAATCGGTCGTGTTGACATGTTGGCCGCCATGTCCGGAAGAGCGATACACGTCTATGCGCAGATCCTCGTCCCGTATCTCCACATCCACCTCCTCAGCCTCGGGCAGGACGGCGACGGTGACAGCGGAGGTGTGAATCCTGCCGCTTGCCTCCGTAACGGGAACTCTCTGGACCCGATGCACGCCCCCTTCGAACTTAAGCCTGCTGTAGGCGCCTTGTCCCTCTATCGCGAAGATGATCTCCTTGAATCCCTTAAGCTCCGTCGGATGGGAGCTCATGATCTCGACCTCCCATCCCTTTTTTCTGGCGTATCGGGTGTACATCCTGAAAAGATCGGCGGCGAAAAGCGCCGCTTCCTCCCCTCCCGTTCCCGCTCTGATCTCCATTATGACGTTACGCTCGTCGTTGGGATCTTTCGGGATGAGGAGCAGCTTCAGCTTATCCTCAATCCTCTCGCGCTCATCCTGAAGCTTTTTGAGCTCATCTTTGAGGAAATCTATCATCTCCTCATCTTTTTCCGTCTCCAGCATCGTTTTGGCATCGTTTATATCCTTGAGCACGGATTTCAGCCTCTCGTAGGTCTCTATTACGGGGGATATCTCAGCGCGTGCCTTGGAAAGCTGCTGGATCTTGTAGGGATCGGAGAGCACCTCAGGGTCTAACATCTCCCTTTCAATCTCAGCATATCTCCTTTCGATCTCATCAAGTTTGGGCTGTAGCTTCTCCAGCATTTCCATCACCACACATTATGGTTTTATCAGGTATGTCAGGCCGACCACGGCTGCCCCTAAGATAACTTTTATGGGAGATACCCCGGCGAAGGCCAGAAGTCCGAACGCCGCCGTTAATATGACGTATCCCCTGACGTCCGCTACGGCTCCGGTATTTAGGAATTTATAAGCGGCGACAGCTATGAGCGCCACGACGGCCGGCTTGATCCCCTTGAGGACCGCCTCGACGGCCTTTGAATCCTTGAACTTCAGAAAGAAAAGGGATATGAGCCCCATCATCAGGGCGCTCGGAAGGATATATCCCACAACCGCCGAGATGGCCCCCGGAACTCCCGCTACCTTGTATCCCGTGTAGACGGCCAGTTTAGCTGTGATCGGCCCGGGAAGAGCACTGGCTATGGACCACCCGTCCTGGAAATCCTCTATGCTCATCCATCCTCTTGATACGACCTCCTGCTGAATGGCAAAGGCAAGGGCATGACCGGCGCCGAAGATAAAAGCTCCCATCTTCAAAAATATAGCGAAGATCTTAAGATATATCACTTTCCCCCTCCGATTTGATGAGCTCCTTAAGTGCGCTTATGGCCACCTGAAGCTGATCAGACGACGGCTCCCTTGTGGTCAGCCTCTGCAGGAGCAGACCTGGGGCGATAACGATCCGCATAAGCCTGCTCTGAGATCTTCTGGAGGCCAGCCGGATCACCTCATATGATATACCCGCTATCAAGGGAATAAGGACTATCCTGCTTCCAAAACGGATGAGATAGGAGCTGGGCTTACCGAGTATGGAGAAAACGAGGATGCTGATGATCATGACGGTTAGAAGGAAGGCCGTGCCGCAGCGAGGATGGAGTGTGGAATATTTCGACGCGCTCTCCACGGATAGCTCCTCCCCCGACTCGTAGGCGTATATGGATTTGTGCTCCGCTCCGTGATATTCGAAGACCCTCCTTATGTCCGGCATAAGCGATATGACGAGGATATAGCCGAAAAACATCGCCAGCCTGATAAGTCCATCTATCAAGTTGAAAGCCCAACCTCTGTCGGTTATTTTCCCGGCCAGAAAGGCAGGGAAGATCACGAAGAGGCCAAGGCCAAGGATGAAACTCACTAGCAGGGTGAGCGTCATAGCGAAATTGCTCAGCCCCTTTTCACTCTTCCCCTCATCCTCCTCAATCGCCTCCTGGGCTGAATATGTCAAAGCTTTCACTCCGATCAGGAGGGATTCTATCAGCACAACGATCCCCCGTAGGAGCGGTTTTTTCAGAACAGGGAACCTTTCGGCAGAGGAGTTTATCCTTTCGGATTTTATCGATATATCCCCTTTCGGGGTGCGAACGGCCACGACGTATCGGGACCGGGATCGCATCATCACGCCTTCGATGACCGCCTGGCCGCCGACATGCTCGAGCCTTTCCATGAGAGCCACCACATCAATGTATAAACGAAGGAGACACGAGGGAGATAAAGACCCCCCTTTGTGTCTCCCCGATCGATCCGTTTCTGATCTACACCTCTATGTCATATTTCTTGTATTTCTCCCGGAATCTCTCAATTCGTCCAGCGGTATCCACCAGTTTACGCTGGCCGGTGTAGAAGGGATGGCATTTGGCGCATACTTCGACCTTGATCTCCGCCTTTGTTGAGAGCGTCTTGAAGGTGTTGCCACAGACGCAGGTGACGGTGGCTTCGACCAGTTTGGGATGAATCTCCGGTTTCATCTCCTCCTCACCTTCCTCCTTTCATTGATTCAAGAAATTCCTCATTATTCCTGGTCTTCCCCATCCTCTCGAGGAAAAGCTCCATGGACTCAGCGAGGTTCAGCTGACTGAGGAATTTTCTCAAAATCCAGACCTTATTTAAGGTATCCTCGTCCAGGAGCAACTCCTCCTTTCGGGTCTTAGATGTATTGATGTCGATGGTTGGGAATATACGTCTATCGAGGAGGGTTCTGTCGAGGTGAACCTCCATATTTCCCGTTCCTTTGAACTCCTCGTAGATGATATCGTCGGCCTTACTGCCTGTGTCGACCAGGCAGGTGGCGATTATGGTCAGACTACCTCCCTCCTCGATGTTTCTGGCAGCACCGAAGAACCTTTTCGGCCTTTGAAGCGCGGTTATATCTATGCCGCCGGTGAGGGTTCTGCCGGTGTGAGGTGCGATAGCGTTGCAGGCGCGAGCGTATCTGGTTAAACTATCCAGGAGTATGACCACATCTTTGCCGTATTCGATCATCCTTTTAGCTCTCTCAAGCACCATCTCGGCCACCTGTACGTGTCGTTCAGGAGGCTCATCGAAGGTCGAGCTTATCACCTCCGCCTTGACCGATCTCTCGAAATCGGTCACCTCCTCCGGCCGCTCATCTATCAGCAGGACGAGGATGTGGACCTCATCGTGATTGGCAGCGATGCCATGAGCGATGTTTTTCAGAAGCTCCGTCTTGCCGGCGTAGGGCGGTGCCACGATCAGCCCCCTCTGACCTTTTCCGACCGGAACCATCAGATCCATTATCCTGGTCGAGAACTCCTTGGGATTGTGCTCCAGCTTCAGCCTTTCACACGGATATATAGGAGTCAGATTTTCAAAAAGCGGCCTGTCCTTGGCGCGATCTGGGTCCTCTCCATTAACGGCCTCGATTCTCAGAAGGGCGAAGTAATGCTCTTCCTTGTCACCGCCCTTTTTAGGCGGTCTGATCTGACCGTAGATCTCGTCGCCGGTTCGAAGGTTGAACTTGCGTATTTGGGCCGGGCCGACGTAGATATCGTCGGGGCTCTGAAGGTAATTGTACTTGGGTGAGCGAAGGAAACCGAACCCATCTGGTAAAGTCTCCAGCACGCCTCCGCCGAACATCAGCCCGTTTTCCAGCGCCTTTGCCTCCAGGATCTTGAATATCAGCTCCTGCTTGCGCAGATTGCTGTAACCGGTTATCCCCATCGCTCGCGCCATAGCCGCCAGCTCGGAGATGGTCATCTCCTTCAGTCTCCCGATGTCCAGGTTATTGATATCCATGTTTCGTCATCAGCCCCCTAAAGTTGAAGATTAAATCTAAATCCCAAAAGGGAAAAGCTTCAGGTAAGTCCGATCTGGCAAAATTTTCCTTCATAGCAAAATGACACCTTATCAATCGCTGCTTAACTCCTCTGGGAGTGAAAGGTGGTGGGAATCACGTTCTGGTTGAAATTATACAAGATTTAACCCC
>CAZHVH010000150.1:0-7764 GCA_964535855.1 uncultured bacterium | reverse complement strand
TTCATGGAGGGCATAAGTAGGGACGTGCCATGGGATATGTGGCTGCTGAGGCGTGATATATATGAGGATCTCAGACAGTTCCAGGAACTCGGTAGGAAGATAGCTCTTTCGCTGGACAGAAGACTTCTGGTCGATCTGCCTCCTAGCTTCTTCCAGAAGGTGAACGAACTGACGGATAGCATGGGCTCGCTTGCCGCCGCCCTGAACGATCTCTCCAGCACACAAAACGAAATTAACTGGCTGGTTAGGGCGAAGCGGAACGAGATAGAGAGGAGGAAGGAAAAAAGAGAGTCAACTCGCAAGCGTGAGAAGCAGGAGTTCACCCCTGAGGAACAAGCCAGATTGGAGGCCTCGCTGGCTAAATTCAGGAAGGACGGCCTTCAGACGTTGCATTTCTTCAAGGACGTCGTCGAGAAATTGGATCAGTTGAGAGCCCAGGCTATATCGGAATGTCGGAAAACCGAAAGACAGATCATCGAGGAGATCGCCATCCCGATGGCCCAGCTCGACGTGAAGGCCGTTGAAAAGCTGATCGAAGACGTTAGATCTGGAAAGATCAAGCATTATGATAGATACAGCTACCTGTATAGCGAGGATGAGATACGCAAGCTGGGGCTGAAGCTGGAGGATTGGGAAGTGACCAAGATGATGCGTCAGTACTCATATGAAAAGCTCCTCGATAGACACCTATCGCCGAATGAGCTGATCCGGTTAAAGAAAGCCAGGGATATCCTTGCCAGCGCTGAGAAGGGGAAGAATTATGAGGATGAGGAGAGGGAGCTGCTTCAGAAAGCCTATAAGACGGCGAAGGCCTCAAAACCGGAGTCCATCATTCAGAGGATATCTCGGATAGCCTCTCTGCCGCCCAAAAAGCGGTTCTCCGGCGATGAACTGAGGATGTTGAAGGTTTACCTGAGCAATGAGGACTTCACGTCGCTTCTCTCCACCAAAAAGTCGCTCATCAAAGGCGAGGGCTCTGAGGAGAGGTTGATAGGTGAGCTTGGAAGGCTGATGAAGATAGCGGAGAGAAATGCCGAGCTGGAGCTCCCCAGGTTGAGGCTGCTGGCCGAAAACGCTACCAGGATAAATCGGGAGTTCACAGATGATGAGATAAGAGCACTGAGACATTATCTGAGCCAAGAGGATTACTCGAGGGTCATCGCCGCCCATGCGCAGTTGTTTTCCAGATATGAGGAGAACAGACTGCTCAATCTGATCCGATCCAGGGCTAAAAACGATATCATCGAGCTGCAGAACCTATACAACCAGATGGACTCCATAACCTCCTTCACCGAGGATCAAAAGGCTCTCCTGCGCGATAACCTCCTGACGCTGAGGAACTCTAGGATCAGAAACATCCAGAAGAAGGTTGAGGTCCTCTCGAGGATGAACAGGCGGGAGTATGAACGCAAGATCGCCGCCATGCTTCAGGCGATAGAGCTGCAATACACCATGAACCGGTACTACACCTCCCTTTTCATCTCGCTGGATCTCTCCACTCAAACGGATCAGTTCGGCGTGTTCTGTAAGGGATGGTTCTACGATCAACAACCGGAGTTCGTGCTGCGCAGGGAGTTCGCCTCCATAGGAAATAAACTCGCCAATTACGCAAACGACGCCGACTTCGCCGTCAGGGTCAATAAGCTCTGGCAGTTCACTGATGATGAGATACGCCAGGCGGTGCTTTCAAGCCAGTGGGGGATCGCCTCCTCATACATCTCGAAGAAGAAGGTCGAGGGAAAAACCCTGGAAACCCTTGTCGAGGACTACTACGACACGCTCATCAGCCTTGGCGGCGTCAGCCGTCTGATGAAGCTGGAGTTCGAGAACATGAAGAACAAAGGAGAACCCTCCGAGAGCATGCTCAAGGATATGGAGTATATCCGTAAGGAGGTCGAGCGGTTCATCCGGAACGACATACGCGCCGCCCGTAGAAGCCGTAAGGCTCAGATGAGGCTTTTTGCGAAACTGGATCAGATGCTCGCCCTGAGAGGGATCAACACTAAGGAGCTGACCGATGACGAGGTCTCCGATATACAGACCCTGCTCGGTATCGTCGGGCTGGGGGGAAGCTCCAACTTCGTCAACGCGATAAGCGCGACGGGCGGCAAAACCTGGCGCACCTATATCCCCGGGAAAATCGCCTTCGACAGCGAGGTGGCAACTTTGGCGGGCAAGACCGGGATTGCGTTCGCCACGATAGATGATGCTAGAGTCCTTTGTGACACTCCTCTGGACACCATCTCCAGGGTTAACTTCGATAATCTGGACGCCCAGGTCAAGACGCTGGCTTCGGTGCTGGTCCAGGCGCTGAAAGACCCTGAGATGCCCACGGCGGCAAGGGTTGGAAACTATTACTGCGTGCTGTTCGGAGATGTGGTTGAATTCGACGCCCGTGAGAGCTCAATTCCCGAAAAACCAGTGCCCTATCCGATACTTGCCATACGACGCAAGCATAAATCGATGATGGGTGTCAGGGGAGACCTCTACACCACTGGCGATCTAAAAGGGGATTTCGAGATATCCGGGCTGGCGATGGAGGGCAGAGCGACCTATAGACTTGGCGGCGTCCAGGAGGTGGAGGCATATAAACTCGACCTGGATTCGGGCGATATCGTCTATGCCCCCGATCTGGGCTCCTACGGCGCTAAGATCTTCAGCAATAAGGTCAGGATCAACACCCGCCGTAGAGGCTGCCGCGTGGTCGTCTTCCCATGCGTCAGCACCACGATCTATGACCTCGTCGACCCGAGGTATCTCAGGACGCTGCGTGAGATGAGCGTGTATGATGCTGAAACCGACAGCGAGCCGCGCAGATACGGCATGTCCAAGCCGTGGTTCCAGCAGGGTATCTCGGCGGTCGAACCGATAGCTCTCGTATACTCGGAGCCGGGTCAGAAGATAAAGATCGGAATGTCCTATGGACTGATCGGCAAGCGGTTGCTTTTGATAAAGGCCACGAAGCTGGGAGTTAAAAACCCAACGCTCTACACCGGTGAGGGGTTCATCGTCCGTGAAAACGGCTCGGTCAGGCTCACCCCCTATGTCGTCGTCAGGGATATGTGGATATTGGATGAGAACCGCAATGAGCTTTACAAACGTTACGGAATATCAAGCAACAGGTTGGATCTGCTTCACAAGACCGCCTGGGAGTATCTCAAAGCGGCGGAGGATCAGCTCAGGCGCAAGAACTACGATCAGGCGCTCAAACTCGCCCACGCAGCCTGGGGGTATGAATCGAGAGCATATCCGGACGTGAAGAACACGGGCAACGATGTGGTTAAAGGAGTCATGTTCTATCTGGCCATCCTACTGCCGTTCGCCTACTTCCTGGAGCGGCTTCTCTTCGCCTTCCCGAATGTGCATAAGCAGGTCGCCACCGCCTTTGGGATATTTATACTGGTCTTCATCCTGCTGGCGCAGGTTCACCCTGCTTTTCGGATAACGGTTACCCCGCTTATAATCCTCCTGGCCTTCGTCGTGCTGGCGCTTTCGGTAATAGTCATCACCATCATCGTGCGCAAATTCGAAGAGCAGCTCGAGATGATGAAACGGGAGACCTCCAAGGTATACAAAGCCGATGTAGGCAGGCTTTCAGCAAGCGCTGCCGCCTTTTCACTGGGGGTTTCCAACATGCGCAAGCGCAAAGGCAGAACCATTCTCACCTGTGCAACTCTGGTCATTCTCACCTTCACCGTTATATCCTTCACCTCAGTCAAGACTTTCATCAGGCCGAACAGAACCCATCTGCCTTCCCTGACACCGCCCTATACGGGTGTGTTGATCAGAGATCAGTACTGGCGCGCGCTTGAGGAGCCAGTCCTGACCAGCATCATGAATGATCTCAGGGAGACCACGATCACGACCAGAAGCGGAAAGACCTATCGGGTGCACAACATCATCGCCCCCAGGGCTTGGTATCGGTCGTCCGGACTCGGAAACCAGTCCTTCATTCAGCTCACGAGGGTCGATACTGAGGAGGAGAAGACCTACACGGCGAACATGCTCGTCGGCATGAGCCCCGATGAGCCGGGCGTCACACGGATCGACAGGTATCTCCGCTATGGAAGGTGGTTCAAGCCCGGAGAGACTTACGTATGCGTGCTGCCAAGCGGTGTGGCGAGTTATCTTGGGATTGGGGCCAATGATGTTGGGAAGGCGAAGGTGAGAATCTATGGAGCTGATTTTACCGTCGTGGGCGTGCTCGGACTTGGGTTCAAGGACATGAAAGATCTGGACGGCGAGGAGTTGACGCCGGTCGACTATCAGATCATGGAACAGCAGAGGGCACGTGGACTTCAGGGCGAGCAGGCTTCCGAGGGAGAGCTTCAGAAATACATTCACCTGCCGCCAGACAGCGTCGCCATCCTGCCGTTCAGCGTCGTGATGAATCAAGGAGGTACTCTCCAATCGGTAGCTATCAGGATGGGCGGGGTGCCTGGAGATCCACCGGATCTGAATCCGATAGAGAAGCTTGACGCCATCATGGCCCCGCTGATGAGCCGCATCGCCCTTGACTTCTTCGTCGGTCGCGGCAGGGAGACGTACCTATATAGCTCCATAGGCATGACATCGTTCTCAGGCATGTCCAATCTGTTCGTCCCGATATTGATCGCCGCCCTGATAGTTCTCAACACGATGTTGGGGGCCGTTTATGAGAGGGTTAGGGAGATCGGAATCTACAGCTCCGTTGGGTTGGCACCAACTCATATAGCCTTCCTATTCATGGCCGAATCGGTGGTTTACGCCATTATCGGGGCGGTTCTAGGATATCTGTTGGGCCAGGCAACGGCATGGGCCCTGGTTAAATGGAATCTGCTCGTGGGGCTAACGTTGAATTACTCCTCCACGTCAACGGTCGTGGCGACCATAATCGTCATGGTCGTGGTCTTAGGTTCCACGATATATCCATCGGTGAAGGCCTCCAGGATGGCCGTCCCCGATATAGAGAGGAAATGGAAGCTTCCCGAGCCTGAAGGGGATGAATGGCACTTCGATCTACCGTTCACCGTCCTGGCCGAGGAGGCTTTGGGGCTGAACATCTTCATGCGAGACTATTTCGAGGCGCACGCTGATGAGTCCGCAAGCGATTTCTATACCGATCAGGTCACCTTTGCCAGAAGGAAGCTGGAGGACGGGCAGGAGGAGTATGTCATCAGCATGATGGTCTGGCTCGCCCCGTACGATCTTGGCGTCAGCCAGACGATAGATCTTCAGACCACCCCGTCAGGCGGCGAGGAAAGGGATATTTATAAGATCTTCCTGCACGTGCACCGCGAAAGCGGCGAGGTGGCCTCGTGGAAGAGGGTCAACAGGAGGTTCCTCAACCTGTTGCGCAAGCAGCTGCTGATCTGGAGAACGTTAGGAGTGGAGGTAAGGGCCGAATTCCACGAGCGCGGCAGGCGGGAAACCTTGGAGGGCCTTGTGCCTCAACTGCAACCCGCTGATGACGATTAACCCGAAGTTGCGTGTTATTGCGTTATTGCGTTGAGCGTTTGTTGTGTTGTAGGGTAACGCAATAACGCAATAAACCCAATAACGCGGTAAAAGGGAGAGTAGAGAAGATGGGAAAGGTGCTGGATAAAATCGCCTATCTCTTTATCTCCGTCGGATCGATCGGTTGGATCTTCTCGATCCTCGTCTATAAGGGAGATATAAGGTATCAACTGGTGTCTATCCTCATAATAGGTTTGGGGATATTCTGTGCTCATTTCTGGGAGGAGATATTCTACAAAAAGTGATCAGGGGGTAGAGGGTTGGCCAGAAGGAAGAGAATAACCCAGGCAGAGGAATGGCAGGCATGGGCCAAGAGATATGATATAGATGGAGGCATAAGGACGTTCGAGTCGGGCCTAAGCGTCAAGGTTATCTTAGGCGCTCTTTTCGTAGGCCTTTTGATGATGCCCGGCTCGATCTACATGCAGCTCGTCTCAGGTCAGTCCGGAGCGGGCGCCGCCCCGTGGGTCGCCGTCATACTCTTTACGGAACTGGCCAGGAGATCCTTCACAACCGTCAGACGCCAAGAACTCTATATACTTCTGGGATTGGCCGGAGCCGCCGTCGGAGCAGGTGGACGATATACCGGATACATATGGGAGGCCTATTTCATACAGACACCCCAGGCAGAGGCGTTCGAGATAGCGGATAAGATACCGAGATGGGTTGTGCCCCCTAGAGACTCGATCGCAATAGCTCAGAGGAGCCTCCTCCATCCCGATTGGGCCTTGCCCATAACGATCATGTTGGTCAGACTCGCCCTGTCTCAGCTCAGGTGGATCGGCGGGCCGTATGTGCTCTTCAGGTTGACGGCTGATCTCGAAAGACTCCCATTCCCGATGGCTCCTGTTGCCGCACAGGGAGCCACAGCCCTTGCCGAGACGACCGGCAAGAGGGAGACCTGGAGATGGAGGGTCTTCAGCATCGGCGCGATGGCGGGCCTCTTCTGGGGAGCCCTATACATCGGCGTCCCATCGATCACAGGCGTCATGATGTCCAAACCGATACAGATCTTGCCCATCCCCTTCATAGATTTCACCACGAGCATAGAGGGATTCGCGCCTACAGGTGTGTTCGCGCTGGTCACGAATTTCGGGGCGATGCTCACCGGGTTCGTCATGCCCTTCCCGGTCATAATCACCCAGTTCGTGGCGGCTTTGTTCACCCAGTTCATCCTTAACCCGCAGATCCTCTACAGATTTGAGATACTCCATAGCTGGCATCCCGGCCTGGATGTCCGAGCCACCGGTCTGCAGAACTGGCTTGACTTCTGGTTCAGCTTCGGATTGGGCAAGAGCTTCAGCTTCGCCTTCATCGGGCTGGCCGTGGCGTTGCCGATGCTGCTTAAATATCAGGAGGCCAGAAGGAAGGAGGTGGGCGAGAGGGGATCGCTGCGCACACCGCCTGGAAGAGGTGATTTCCCGATATGGATAGCCGGTGGAATGTGGCTCGCGGGGATGATCGGCTACGTGTATCTGGTCCATTGGATGGTGCCCAACTTCCCGCTTCTCTTCCTCTTGGGATTCGCCTTCGTCTATACGCCTATTAACTCCTATATCACAGCCAGAACCTTTGGGATCTTAAGCAGAGATCTCTTCGAGATCCCCTTCATCAGAGAGGCCACGATCATACTGAGTCGATACGAGGACATAGATATCTGGTTCGCCCCGTTCCCGATGGAGGATTACGGACGAGGAACACAACACTGGCGGGTGCTGGAGCTTACGGGCACGACCTTCACCAGCAACATCGCGGCCAACCTCATCACGCTGCCCATACTCCTCATATCCGGAATATTAGTGTGGCACTTCATCTGGAAGCTAGCACCAATACCCTCCTCACAGTATCCCTTCGTCCAAACCTGGTGGCCGATAAACGCCACGAGAAGGTGCTTATGGATCACAGCCCTGAGGGACGGGCAGAGCCAGATGCTACAGGCGATCAGAGGGACATATGTCGCCGCCGGGTTTGGCTCCTCACTGGCCCTCTATGGATTGATGTGGATGATGAAAATGCCGAGCATGTGGTTTTACGGGCTGATAGGCGGTATAGGCGCGGATCCGGGCTCGATGATACCTCTGCTTCTAGGAGCCGTCGTGGGCAGAGTTTACATGATCAAGAGGTTCGGCCTGAAACGGTGGTATATGTTCAACCCCGTCCTTGCAGCGGGATTCTCCTGCGGAACAGGACTAACCGCCATGGCGATAGTCTCCCTCGCCCTCGTATCGAAATCGGTTATCGTTAAACCGTTCTAGTAGGGGCATAAAA
>CAZHVH010000149.1:6665-7779 GCA_964535855.1 uncultured bacterium | reverse complement strand
ATCGCCGGAAGGCTATCGCGTGACTCCTCAGAGCTGGCGGTCTCGCTCAGTCACTTCGATATCGGGATGCTGACCTCCGAATTGAACGGGGATCTGGATATGGATCTGAAGCTGTCCGGCGGGCTGAACTCACCCTTGATCTCCCTATCTCTTTCCTCCCCCGAACTGAGAGTTATGGGATACGGCGGGATCAAGCTCGAGAACGTCGATCTGGAGTCTGAACTGCGTGATGGGGTGGCGTCGATCCGTAAACTCAGGTTTAACCTGCCGGGCGGGGGATACACCATGTCCGGAGAGGTTCCGATCGATCTGGACCTCGAAAGGTTCTCCTTGAATTTGCCCGATGAGAGGATGGATCTCGAGTTTCAGGCCGAAATGGCATCAACCGTTTTGGATGGGATCGCATCCGGATTTCAGCTTATCGGCGGGGGTCTGAGGGTTTCGGGCAGCGTAGGGGGCACCTCCTCAAGCCCGAAGCTTCACCTGAAGCTCGGCCTCGATGGGGTGAGGATTGAACCTGAGGCCATGCCTTACATGGTCTCCTCTTTCAGCGGCGATATGGGGGTTTCGTTTGATCTCATCTCCAGATCGCTGAAGACCGATGTGGACGGAAACCTCCGGTGTGATCTGTTGAGAGGGGAGATTAAAGTAAAGGGCGGGCTTCAAGCCGTCGGCACACGTCCATTTAAACCGCGATTCAGCTTCGATCTGACATGTCGCTCTGCCGAGATCGCCCCGTTGATACGGAAGTTAACCTCATGGCCCGGTTTGCCTCTGGAGATGGACGTCGAGGATCTAAGGGCACAGGTGGGAGGTCAGGGCTTGAAACTGTCAGGGATATCCGCTGACATCTCCTTCCTAGCCTCTCTCTCCCTAGCCGATGAGAGGATGAGAAGCACGTCGAGGCTTGAGATTCAGATGAGGGATGGCAGGATCGAGATACAACCCTTTGAGCTCAGGGGCGATAACTCCTCGATCGGCCTATCGGGGTGGCTGGATTCGGAGGAGAGGGTTCAGTTAGCCGCTGATATACGCCTCCCCATGAGCTCGATCTCGCCCTTTCTATACGGGGACGAGCGTTGGGGCGGAGATCTCAAGCTTACTCTGAAGGGAG
>CAZHVH010000149.1:0-6565 GCA_964535855.1 uncultured bacterium | reverse complement strand
ATATTTCGATCCAAATCGGACGGTTGGTCTTAAGTCAGCTCGTAAAACCGATCGAATCCCTGTCGATGGGAATCCACACCGAGCCGGGCTCTTTGAGGATCGAACCGGTTAAACTATCCATCGGCAAAGGCGAGATCACGGCGAAGGTTGAGTATTCGCTGGATGGGATTCGCCCCACCGTGATGAAGGCGAACGTCGATTTTAAAGGGATTAGAATCGAGGACCTCAAGCGGCTCGGATATAGGGAGATCTTGAAGGTGAAGGGCTCAGTTTCAGGAAGGGCCGATATGACATCCGATATCTCGGCCCTCAGCCCTCCGTGGAGGGTGGAGACGTTCGGTTATCTGAAGGGGATCCTGGCCAAAGCCGACGGCCTGCTGAGCATAGATGAGTTAAGGCTGCTGTTGAACGGACAGGAGCTCAGGCCGGTGAGGAAGATAGCGGGTGTGCTTTCAAATGGCGTCTTCGATTTGAGAAGCTTCCGGATGATCCCATACCCCCGGAATTCCAGCTCCACCGTTTTAGCCGCTATGATGCTCTGGGAGGTGGATAAATCGCTTTCAATCTCAGCTTCGGGCCTTTTTGACCTCTCCCTCATTCCCACGCTATCCGACCTGAGCGGAGCGGCGCACTTCTCCTTTTCGCTGGGTGGAACGGAGGATGAGCCGACCTTCGAACTCTCCTGGGGACCGGATGAGCTGACGGTTAAGAGGGCGAAACTTTCCGACGTCTCCGGCCGGATAAGATATGCCAAGGGAAAAATCCTGGTGGAACAGGCGGAGATCTCAATAGGGGGGAGCAGGATAACGGCAACCGGATATATCCCGGCGAGATTTGAACTCCCCTATTTCAGGATATCCTATCCCGATGAGGAGATGGAGATATCGGTGGACGGTCGAATTTCCTCCCTGGATTTCATCCCCCTCATCTGGCAGGATGTGATCTCCGCGCAGGGCAAAGGCAACGTGAACCTGACGATAGGCGGCACACTGAGCTCACCTTCGCTCTCGGGCGTGGCGGAGTTCAAATCGCTCTCGCTTCAATATCTCCCCTCAGCGATCTACCTGAAGGAGACCGAATTAACGGCGGTTTTTAACGGCCAGAGCCTTATCATAGACCACATGTCGGGTTTTCTCAACGACGGTACCTACACCGTATCGGGCAGGATCACCTTTAAGGGGTTCAGGCCCGAAAATTTAGATGTTAACGGCTCGTGGAGCTCCAGCCTTTTCTATCAACCCTCCCTTTACACGCTTCGATGCAGCGGTGATGTGTCGCTCAAGGGGAGCTTTCAACTTCCTATCCTGACAGGGACAGTAACCATAGATGAGTTCAGGTATTCCCAGTCATGGAGCGATATACTGGCGAAATTCCTGAGCCCCTCACCTGAGACTAGGGCGATCGTTATATTCAACTCGCCGCTTCTCAGGGGAATGGAGCTGGATCTGGACGTTCAGGCCCCAGGTAGAGTTCTGGTGGACGCCGGTATAGCCTCGGTTGAAGCCTCCTTCAATGGGAAGGTCAGGGGACCGCTCAACCGATTCGTCTTCGTCGGCGAGTCGAACATCGCCTCCGGCGAGCTGGTATACCTGAACCACAAGTTCAAGATCGTCGAAGGACATATAGAGAACGTAGACAGGTTCAGGTTCAATCCGAAATACGTGATAGTCGCCGAGACTGAAAGGCCGATAAGAGGGGTGAATCTGCGAGACGTTGACGGAAATCTAAGGGTCAGGGATATCGATGTGACGATCACGCTGAGCGGAACGCTCGATCAACCATCTCCTCCGATACTGTCGGCCAGAGTTCTCAATGCTGAGCCGGGCGAGGAGTATGAGTTGGACAGCGAGGATATCATATCGATACTGACCACCGGCAGGACCGGCTCCTTCACCTTTGCCCAGGTCGGCGATCTCTCTTACGCGGCGGCCGATATCTTCAGAAGAAGGGCTGAATCCTATCTCGGCGGCTTCGTCGCCGGATTGTTGGGGTTCAAGGAGTTCGAGATCGAATTCGCCCCTTCAGATATCGAGGAGACGAAGCTGCTCTTCACGAAGGAGTTCTCACCGAGATGGTCGCTGACATACTCCTCAACCCTTCAGCTCCACTCTGAGCCCAGGATAGAGGTGGAATATCAGATCAGCGATCACCTGGCGATAACCGGTGAGAGGACCGAACAGGGGAAATACGGGATAGACCTGAAGCTGGAGTATGAGTTCAAATGACGATCACTCTGATGCTTGCCCTTCTCATAATTCAGATCGCACCAGGTCAGCCTCCATCAGATGCTGAGATCGTGAGTGGAGTAGAGGTGCAATGTGAGGGGAATTACTCCGTCGATGAGGTTTACAAGCTGATATCCCCCCTTCTTCACGCCCCCCTTAGAAGATATAAGCTCAGGAAAACCGTTGAGGAGATATATGGCCTCGGCCTCTTCTCTCAGGTGAAGGTCGATAAGGTATCGCTTGAAGGGAAAAACGTCAAACTCACCTTCATCCTACAACCCAAGGAGATCGTGCGAGATGTGAGGTTTAAGGGCAACAAGCATGTCTCGGAGACTAGACTTCGCGCCGCCCTGAAGTCCAAGGAGGGAACTGAATATGCGGAGGAGATCGTCCGACAGGATGTGAACAGGATCAGGAGGCTCTACAAGGGGGTGGGGTTTTACGAGGTGAAGGTGACGACCGAGGTCAGGAAGCTCGCCCCACAGGAGGTGGAGCTTACGTTTCGAATAGAGGAGGGCGATAGGGCCCTGATCGGCCAGGTCTCCTTCGTGGGGAACTCCGCCTTCAACTCCAAAACCCTCCTCAAGGAGTCGAAGCTTAAGGAGAACACCCCATACTCCGAGGAGATCCTGAGGACGGCGATGGAGAAGGTGGAGAAGTTCTACGTTAAGAAGGGGTTCCTCACCGCCAAGGTTCGGAAGCTCAGAGAGGCCTACTTCCCGATGATAAACCGGATAAACCTCCAGATCGAGGTCAGAGAGGGTCCTATGGTGAAGGTCATCTTTAAGGGGAACAGACACATGGGCGAAGATGATCTGAAGGAGGGGATGCTGCTTTTCAGGCTGAGGGAGCTCTCCGAGTTCGTTCTGCGACGAAGCGTCCTGGATATAGAGACCGCATACAGAAGGATGGGATTCTACAACGCCAAAGCCTCCTATCAGGTCGAGGGCGATATGAAGCGGAACGTCGTCGTGACCTTTAAGGTCGAGGAGGGCGAGAGGTTTAAGATCAAAAGGATAGAGTTTGAGGGAAACAGGGCCTTCACGGATGAGGAGCTTAAACGTCGGATATCCACCAAGGAATCCGGATGGAGCATACCGTTCCTGGGAAATAAGAGAAAAGGGATTTACGATGAGGAGCTCTTCAAGATAGACCTGAAGGCGTTGGAGATCTTCTACCGCAGAAACGGCTACCTGGACGTCAGAATCGGTGAGCCGAAGGTCGAGGTCAAGGATAAGAAGCTGACAGTCAAGGTCGAGATAGATGAAGGGAAACGCAGATGGGTTAAGGGGATCAGGATCGAAGGATGTAAGATCTTCAAAGAACGGGAGCTCCTGAAAGGGCTGAGCACGAAGGTGAACGAGCCTATCAACGAGGAAACCCTGATCTCCGACAGGATCTACATCAAGTCCAGATATGCCGAAAGAGGTTATCTCTACGCTCAGGTCGAGCCCCGATATGATCCTACCTCCGGCCTCGTCACCTTCTACGTCGAGGAGGGGAAGCAGGTGAGAGTCGGCAGGATCACCTTCTCAGGAAACGAGAGGACCGACAGATCCGTTCTCATGAGGGAGATGGGTTTGAAGGAAGGTCAGGTCTTCAACGCAGCCAAGCTTGCCGAATCGCGCGTCAATCTCTTCAGACTGGGACTTTTCAAATCGATCACCTTTGAGCTTGATGGGCTCGATCGCAAGAGCGACGTCGTGGATATATCCGTTCACCTTTCGGAGCGAAACTCCGGATCTTTGAACTTAAGCGGCGGATACAGTCCCGCTGAAGGGATCAGAGCCGCGATTGAGCTTTCACATAGGAACCTGTTCGGCAAGGCGCGCCGATTCAGCGCCAAGCTTCGGGTCGGCACGCTCGGAAACAGATATGAGATCTTCTATATCGAGCCCTGGCTTCTGGGCACCAGGACAAGGATGACGTCCAGGGTGTTCCGGGAGGACCTGGAGGAGGGCGAGAACGCCCTCGCCACGGGGATGATCCTGGGTCTGACCCGAAAGGTGAAAAGGGCGAACGATATATCTGTTCAATACAAATATCAGATCCTCAGCGGACCTGACTTCCGAACCTCCATCAGCAGCCTCGGAACGCTTTTCCAGCGTGATACGAGAGATAGCTTCCTCGACCCCAGCAGAGGATGGCTGAACGAGCTCTCGGCCGAATACGCCGGTGGACCCCTTCTAAGGGGGGAGAACAGCTTCTTCAAGCTGACGGGCGCTCTCCGCAACTACAGGAGGCTCGTAGGAAGCGGATCGGAGAGGAGATACCGTCTGGCCCTTGCCTGGGCGGTCAGGGCCGGATATGCCAGAGGATTGCGAGCGACGAGGCGGATAATAATCTTCGAGAGGTTCAAAGTCGGCGGCGCCAACACCGTCCGGGGATATCGGGAGGGAAGGATCGGCTCCTCCGTCGAAGGACGGGGCAACATCTTTCTCGTCGGGAACATAGAGCTCAGAAGCTGGATCTATAAGTTCGTGGGGATGAGCCTCTTTCTCGACATGGGGAACATCTGGAACGAACTCTCCCAGATCAAGTTTGAAGGTTTAAACACGTTCGAGCCCGCCGTGGGAGCGGGGTTGAGGTTCAGCACGCCGATAGGTCCCCTCAGGCTGGATTACGGCTATCCTTTGGATAGATCGAAGGATGTGGGCATCCCCGGTGAGATCTGGTTCTCCTTCGGAAACATCTTTTAGCTTCGCTCTCATAATCAAGGGGCGAGGCATTTTTCCGAAAATGCCTCGCCCTTTCACCCTAACGTCGTCAACCTTCTGATCTCCAGCCTGAGGCAGAGCGCATCTTCCGGATACAGCATCTCCAGATCCGGAAGTTCCTTTATCTCTGGAGGGAGCTCCTCTCTGTTTACGGCCTTAAACCCCAACTCCTCCAGATAGGGAGAAAGGGAGGAGGTGAAGGCGTACACCTCCTCTATGTTGGCCAATCTGGCGTAGTCCAGGATATGCTCGATCAACTGTCTATCGATATCCTCCTCTTGGAAACCGGGCTCCACGGCTAGGACGCGGATGATCCCCATCCGATCTAGCAGCTCCAGCCCGATACAACCGACCACCGTTCCTTTGCTCTGGGCGACCAGGAGATGGGAGAGCCTCTCCTCAAACCTCTCGTGGGGGAGATTCTGCGATGCCAGGAGCTCCCTTATGCCCGCAAGCTCGTTTCTGCCCGCCGGTCTGATCAAAACCCTCATATCTTCATTCCCCCTTCTCGATATCGATTAACTCGTAATCCAGGTTTCCTATTTCCGCCTCGGCGGCCAATCTCCAAAGCTCATCCATATCCAGTGATGGGAAGAGGGCTTTAAATTTATCCGATCCGGGCTCCAGCGCACCGATCTCCTCAGCCCTCGTTCCGGGTATTCCGGGAGCGGCGTTTATAAGATCAAAGGCCGCCCTATCGCAGGCGAGGCCGTCTTTAGAGGCCAAAATCCCTATGTTCGGCACCATCGGGGTGTCGTTCGGGGCCTGACAGTCACATCCGGGGGTGATGTCGAGCGCTATATCGATATGTCCGACCTTGCCCTCGCGGAAGGTGGAGATAACCCCTTTATACTGATCCAGAACTCCGCGGTAGGTCTGCTGGGCCATCCCCCAGGGCACCCTGATCGCCCCCTGTGGGCAGGCGGCTATGCAATCGCCACAGCTTATGCAGAGCGTTTTATCGAGCGTGAGAACCTTTTCCTTGAAGGAGAGCGCCCCGGCGGGACAGATTCTGACGCATATACCGCATTTGATGCATCTCTCCGGAACGAGCTTCGGTTTAGCATCGGAGCTATGGGCCCTGAGCTTGGTCTCCGTACATGTGCCTCCCATCGCTATGTTCTTGATAGTTCCGGCTATACCGGTATCGCCGTGGAAGGTGATATGGGCCAGCGAGACCAGCACGTCCGCGTCGTATATGACCTGAGCCACCTTCACTTCTTTCAATTTGTAGTATCTATCGAGTGTGACGTAAACCCCGTTGTTTCGGAACCCGTCGGCGACCAGTATGGGACATCCCACCGTTTCGGGGGTAAACCCGTTCTCCTTCATCGCCTCATAATAGCTATCTGCCGTATGTCTTCTGCGTTTGTAGAGCGTCGTGGTATCGGTCAGGACGGGCCTGCCGCCCGCATCTTTAACCAGATCGACCACAGTTCTGGCGATGATCGGACGGATATAGGTGGTCAGGCCCGGCTCGCCGAAATGCATCTTCACGGCGACCACATCGTACTCGTCTATCATATCAGCCATTCCGCTCTCCTTCCAGAGAGCCCTTATTTTCTCGCAGATTCCTCCGAGCCTCGTCCTCCTGGGATTGGCGAAGTAGACCTTGCTTCTCTC
>CAZHVH010000148.1:3823-7784 GCA_964535855.1 uncultured bacterium | reverse complement strand
GAGCTGGCCGCTATGGTTGACGTATTGACCACAAACAAAACGAGCTTCTTCCGCGAGCCGAAACACTTTGAATTCCTCCGCCGGAGTATTCTGCCGGAGCTGAAAGATATAAGAAGGATACGGATCTGGAGCGCAGGATGTTCCTCCGGTGAGGAGCCCTTTTCCATCGCTATTACGCTTAGAGAAAGCATATCCGATATCAGCAGATGGGACATCAAAATACTTGCTACCGATATCTCAGCCAGGATGTTAGCCATAGCACGTGAGGCGAAATATGATTCGTCGAAGTTAGAAGGTGTTCCATCTCAAATCCTCAACAGGTATTTCACGCGCATTAAGGACGGATCATCTGAAATCTATAGGGTTAACGATGATGTCAGGTCGATGGTTCAATTCGCCCGATTGAATCTAATGAGCAGATGGCCGATGAAAGGGCCTTTTGATCTGATTTTCTGTCGTAACGTTATGATCTATTTCGATAACCCCACACGGGAGAGGTTAATCCACCGATTCTGGGAGTTGCTGAAGCCGGGAGGGTATCTCTTTGTAGGTCATTCGGAGAGCTTAGCCCCTTTAGAACATCGGTTTCAATACATTCAGCCAGCTATCTATAGAAAGTAATCTCACGAGGTGCTGATATTGAAAATCATCGTGGGAGTCGCTGATATGAAGATATCAGATAGGGAGGATGACGTGCTTATAACCTATGCGCTTGGAAGTTGTCTGGGAATCGCCATATATGATCCCGTGGCCCGCATAGGGGGACTGTTACATGTTATGCTGCCCCTCTCCACCATCGATTCGGCGAAAGCGGCTGAAAATCCGTTTATGTTCGTGGATACCGGTGTGCCGAGGCTGTTTATCGAATGCTACAAAGCCGGCGCCAGAAAGGAGAGGTTACAGGTCAAGGTGGCGGGAGGAGCTCACTCAAAAACTGAAGGGGAAGATTATTTCCAGATCGGCAGGAGAAATTTCATAATGCTGAGAAAACTGCTATGGAAAAACGGTATATTGTTGAGCTCCTATGACGTGGGAGGAAACCTATCTAGAACCATGGCTCTTGAAATAGGAACCGGTAGGGTCATAGTGAAAGCCAACGGTATATCAAAGATCCTATAGACGTTGAGGTGTGAACATGCCTCTTAACGTCCTCGTAGTGGATGATAGCTCGGTAATGAGATCTATCATCAGTAGGACTCTGACCCTCAGCGGCCTGCCGTTAGGCAGAATATATCAGGCCGCTAATGGGAAAGAGGGATTACGGATTTTGGATAGGACGTGGGTTGACCTTATCCTGGTCGATATAAACATGCCTGTGATGAACGGTGAGGAGATGATAGATAGAATACGCCGGAAGCCCGAAATCGCCGATCTACCGATTATCGTTATCTCCACCGAAAGCAGCGAAACGCGAGTGGAGATGCTTCAGAAAAAATGTGATGGTTTCATACACAAGCCGTTTACTCCGGAAAGCCTCAGACAGGCCATCATTAACGTCATAGGAGGGATAGATGAGGGAGATGGAGAGAACGCTTTACAAATCGGTGATTCGGATTTTTGAGGACCTTGCCTTCATGTTGCCGAGCGAGGAGCTCGATGATCGCCAATCCAAGGCTTCCGAACGAGCCATCGCTGTGGTGGGATTCCACGGCCCGTTCAGCGGGAAACTGGTAGTGCGCGTTTGTGGGGATCTGCTTCCGATTCTCGCTGCTAATATGCTCGGCGAAGAACATCCACCACCGGTGGAAAAACAACTGGATGCCCTGCGAGAGATAGCGAACGTCATCTGTGGAAACGTTCTGCCCGCCATAGCCGGGGCAAAGGAGATATTCTATCTTGATACTCCGGTTCTAATTGATCCCCGTAAACGCTCTAATTTCAACCCTCAGGGCGATCCCGTTGTGGAGGTGAAGATAGGAATGGAAGGTGGGAGAGCCGAGATAGCTTTATACAAAGATGAGAGTGATCGTGGGGGGAAGAGACCATGATCCGGGTTTTAATCGTAGACGATTCGGCTGTAGTCCGAAAGATATTGAGCGGTGAGCTTTCAAAATATGAGGATATCCAGGTGGTCGGCACCGCCATCGATCCTTATGTAGCTCGCGATAAAATAGTCAAATTGAAGCCGGATGTCGTCACCTTAGACATCGAGATGCCCAGGATGGATGGCCTCTCGTTTCTGGCGAAGCTGATGAAATATCACCCTATTCCGGTGGTGATCGTAAGCTCACTCGCACCTGAAAACAGCGAGACGGCATTGAAGGCGCTCGAGTTGGGTGCGGTTGATGTTGTGGCGAAGCCGAGTTCAGTATACTCCGTCCCTGCTATCTCCAGATTGGTTCACGCCATTCGCGCCGCCGCTTCAGCGAAGTTACCGAGGCAAATTCCATCGGAGACGTCAAGACTCGCACGAAGCATAGATCTACCCCGGGAGATTCAGACCACACATAAGATAATAGCCATAGGAGCCTCAACGGGGGGAACGAAAGCGATCGAGGTGGTATTGAGGGATTTTCCTCCTTCAGCTCCTGGAACGGTGATCGTTCAGCACATGCCGGAGTATTTCACGGCCAGCTTCGCCCAAAGGCTTAACCGAATATGTCGGGTGGAAGTTCGAGAGGCTAAGGACCAGGATAGTGTAATACCGGGTGTAGCCCTGATAGCGCCAGGCGGCAAGCATATGGTTCTGAAGCGAAGTGGCGCCCGCTATATCGTTCGGATAAAGGATGGGCCGCCCGTTCATTACCAGAAACCCAGCGTGGATGTGTTGTTCCAATCCGTGGCGCTAAACGCAGGGAGAAATGCCATCGGGGTGTTGTTAACGGGGATGGGAGCCGATGGGGCAAGGGGACTACTTGCAATGCATGAGAACGGCGCATATACAATAGCTCAAGATGAGCAGAGTTGTGTCGTGTTCGGTATGCCTAGGGAGGCCATAAAGCTGGGCGCAGTCGATGAGGTATTACCGCTAGGTGATATCGCCCGTAGGATCTTCGAAGTGCTTGTCAGGGAAAACAAGAGGAGGTGAGTTATGAAGGCCGAATATATCAACCCGTTCATCGCTGCCCTTGAGAATTTCTGTGAGACGATGTTGGGATGTAGCGTTGAACGGGGCAAATTGAAGGTGGCGAACTCAGCCCTGGAGATCGAACACCCCGAAATAGATCAGGCCTTCGCAAAGTATGATATCTCGGCGATTATAGGCCTGACGGGAAAGGTCAGGGGAACGGTCGTATTATCATTTCCGGCGAAGACGGCCTTGATGATAGCGAGGCGATTCCTGGATACGGAAAAGATATTCAAGATAGATGAAATCGTCATAGATGCCGTGGCGGAGATGGTCAACATAGTCGCGGGCAACGCGAAAACCCACCTCTCCGACGAGCTAGGCCTGATAAAGCTCAGTTTGCCCACAGTTGTGAGGGGACGTAACTTCGAGATCAGATATCCGACCGGCTCGATATGGCTGCAGATCCCCTTTAATTCAGATCTAGGTCCTTTTTTCATGCAAGTATCCTTCGAAAAAGTGTAAGGAGGTGGAGAAATGAAGGTTTTGGTGGTGGATGACTCTCTGACCATGCGAAGGATAATCAGGAATCTGCTTCTGAAAATCGGGTATGAGGAGGTGGTAGAGGCCCAGGATGGGATGGAGGCCCTAGAGGTCCTGGCGCATGACGGAAACATAGGATTGATCCTGACGGATTGGAACATGCCCAGGATGACGGGGATAGACTTCGTCAAATCGGTGAGGAAGGATAAACGGTTCAGCGGGATACCGATAATAATGATCACCACCAATACATCTAAGATGGAGATAATTCAAGCTATCGCAGCAGGTGTCAACAACTATATCGCGAAACCGTTTACCCCTGAAATCATCAGGGAGAAAATAGAGCAGACTCTGAAGAAGGTGAAAGAAGCCTCATGATCCCATTGTATACTTCCAGGGAGAGAAGCTCAA
>CAZHVH010000148.1:0-3723 GCA_964535855.1 uncultured bacterium | reverse complement strand
CCGGCTCTTTCGCTACGCCAAGGTGATCAGAGACACGGCGGAACGAGCTGCTTCGCTTACAGCCCAACTTCTCGCTTTCAGCCGTAGACAAACGCTCAAAATGGAGGTGCTAAATCTCAATCTGGTAATCTCAGACATGAAAGAGATGCTTGGACGGCTAATCGGCGAGGATATCGAATTGACCACCCTCCTCGATTCAGAGTTAAAGCTGATAAAAGCCGATAAAGGACAGATCGAGCAGGTAATCATGAATCTGGTCCTGAATGCCAGAGATGCCATGCCTCAGGGAGGCAAGATAATGATCAAAACCGGAAACATCCACGTGAATGAGGAATATTGTAAACTGTATGCTGAAGCCCGTCCCGGGGATTTCGTTTACCTGCTGGTCGAGGATACCGGCATCGGAATCGACGAGGAAATGGTTCATCGGATCTTCGAGCCGTTCTTCACCACAAAGGAGAGGGGTAAAGGCACGGGGCTCGGTCTATCGGTCGTCTACGGAATCATCAAACAGCACGGCGGATGGATAAACGTCTATAGTAAACCCGGGAAAGGATCAACGTTTAAAATATATCTCCCCGCTCTGCTTTCGGAAAGGGAAGCGAAGGCTGGGGAGGAGAAGGTAACCCCGCCTGAAATCCTCCAAGGCGGTGGCGAAAGGATTCTTATTGTGGAAGATTCAGATGTGGTGCGGGAGTTCGCCGTAAATGTCCTTCGTGATAACGGATATCGCCCCTTCGAAGCCCGAAACGTGAGGGAAGCTGTGGAACTTTTTTCCGGTGAGGGAGGGAATTTTCATCTTCTCTTCAGTGATGTCATACTTCCTGACGGAACCGGACAACAATTGGCGGATGAACTCCGAAGCCGCAAGTCAGACCTGAAGATCTTGTTGAGCAGCGGATATTCAGATGGGGAGTCGCGATGTAAAATCGCTATGAGCGAGGATTTCCACTTCCTACAAAAACCATATAGCCCAGCCGAGCTACTTGAGGCCATCAAATCGGCTCTTTCCTCGTGATTCCTCCTTGACCGAACGGGACGCATCTGATACAATAGCCGCGAGAACTTTGAGAAGATGGGATGAGAATGCTCTATAAAGGATATATCCTAGATCCATTTCAAGAGAGGGCAGTTAGGGCGATAGAGGAGGATAAATCCGTCATAGTTGCCGCACCCACGGGAGCAGGCAAGACTCTGATAGCGGAGTATGCCGTGGAGAAATGCCTGGAGCGGGAGCGCAAGATCATATACACGGCCCCCATAAAGGCATTAAGCAATCAGAAATACAGGGACTTCTACGCCGATTACGGCGATATGATCGGGATCATGACCGGCGATGTTGTGCTCAATCCCGACGCGCCGGCCCTGATCATGACCACGGAACCGTATGGGAGGAAAGTATTATATTCGCCCCGCAACACATCAAGTTCGTCTGTCTCAGCGCCACCATGCCGAATCTCGATCAATTCGCCAGATGGATGCAATCCATCAGACGTCACCCCATAGAGGTCATAAATGAGGAGAGCAGACCTGTGCCTCTGGAACATAAACTCTATATTCGAAACGCCGGCATAGGTGACCTAGAGGCCTCCGGTCGAGCCGATAGAAAGTCAGTTCAATCTCTCCTACGCCAGTATCCTGAACCTCTACGATAAGTATAAGGGAAACATCTACGACGTATGTGATCTGAGCCTTGGCAATTTTCAGGCCTTGGAGCTGGTCGAACGACTTGAGGAGGAGCTACGAAGGCTCAATCGGAGGGCGGGAGAGCTAAAGCGCCCCGTTTGTATCCGCGAGGACGTCGATCCGATGAAGGTTCTAAGAAGATATGTCGAGCTGCAGGATGAGATAGGCTCCATGCGCGAGAAACTAAGAGAGGCGAGACGTCGTTTCGGGCCGAGGAGGATCAGAAGAGGCGAGTTCGGCAGGATGAAGGTCCAGATAGGCAAACTCGAGAGGAAGAGACGGGCACTGCCGTGCAATAAATGTCCCTATAGAAAAAGCTGTCTCCCACTCTATAAAGCGGTCGCCGAGGTCGAGGCTCAACGCAGGATGATACGGGATCGGAAAAAGGAGGCCGAGAGGGGATTAAAGGAACGGATCGCTAGAAGGTTGGATGTGCTGTGGGATCTGGGATATATAGATGAAGAGGGGCTTCTGCCGCGCGGGCGGTTCGCGTCGCAGATATATGGCTACGAGATGCAAGTTACCCAGCTCTTCTTCGGCGGACATTTTGAAAGGCTGAGCGAGGACCAGATCAACGTGCTGATTATGGCCATAGTCTTCGAGTCGAAGAAGGATGAGTGGTTCGCTAAGCTAAGAGATAAAGAGATAAAGAGGATGTTATCGAGAGCGAAAAGCGAGGTGGAATTTATAAGGCAGTGTGAGTTAAAACATAACATCGCGGATCTCACCCCTCAGCTTGACGACAGCTTTTCTGCCGCCATGCTGGCATGGAGCCAGGTAAGTTTCAAGACCTTCGCAGCTACACCTCGCTTGCGGAGGAGGATATCGTCAGGGCGTTCAGGAATGCCATAGATCTGCTGCGTCAAATGCGTCGTGTCCTTAGGGAACATCCCACCCTTTATCCCAGAATAAACGGATGTATCGATAGGATCAAGAGGGATGTGGTGGATGCCGAAAGGGAACTCAGAATGGATACCGATATGGAGAGGGAATCTCTCTCCGGAATCTAACTAGCGAGGGCTTTTCAATGATTGTATGATTTAGTATACTATCACAGAGACCACCAGGAAGCGAGGTGGTTCAGGAAGAAGGATAGGGACGAGAAGATGACAAGATTTGATTCTTCTTCGGCCTTTGGGGCGGAAGAATGGATTGTATCCTTATCAAATCATTGAAAAGCCCTCGGGGCTAGGCATCCTTCCTCTGAATGCCTAGCCCCTACTTGAAAACCTCCAGATCTTATGCTATCGTAACAGCCGATGTGATATAACCACGTTCTTAGGAGGTTGAGATGGAATATAGATGTACGTTTGAGAGGGAGATAAGGATAGTCAAGACCGTTCGGTTGAGATATCTCCTCTTTCTGCCCGATGAATACGGCAAAGATCCGGAGAGAAAATGGCCGCTGATCCTCTTCCTACATGGAGCAGGAGAGAGAGGGGATGATTTAGATCTGCTCAAAAGGCACGGAATACCGAAGATCACTGAAGAACGATCCGATTTCCCGTTTATAGCCGTCTCGCCTCAATGTCCCAGGCACTCATGGTGGACAGCGGAGATAGAGTCCCTGAACGCCCTCCTGGATCATATCGTGGAGAGCTATCCCGTCGATACCAGCAGGGTATATCTAACGGGATTGAGCATGGGGGGATTCGGAACGTGGCATCTGGCCGCCTCATATCCCGAAAGGTTTGCCGCCATAGCCCCCATCTGCGGAGGCGGTGATCCCGAATGGGCGCCGCGGTTGAAGGATATACCGGTGTGGGTCTTCCACGGAGCCAAAGATGAGATCGTTCCCTTGAGCGAATCCGAAAGGATGGTCGAGGCACTGAAAGCTTGCGGCGGGGATGTTCGATTCACCGTCTATCCTGAAGCGGGACATGACTCCTGGACACAGACATACGAAAATCCGGAGCTCTACGAGTGGTTCCTGCAGCACTCCAAAGGTGAAACCGATCAGTAGGCCCAAACGGGGCGTATGGGACGCTCGATCTGGATCAGCCGTTTCAGCATCTCATGCCGAAGCTCAGCCAGGAT
>CAZHVH010000147.1:3409-7785 GCA_964535855.1 uncultured bacterium | reverse complement strand
TAGTGAGACGGTTATGGGGAGGATTATGGTAGAGGAGGTTTTGATTTCATTGACGGAGAGGATCTGCCTTGGAGGTAGAAGCCAAGGCGTTAAGAGAAAACTCCTCATTGCTCTCTCAGAACGCTGAGGGCAGGGTCTGGAGGATCGTCCTTCTTCAATCGGGCCTCACCCTTGACGGTAAACATTTCTATCCCGCCGAAGTCCTTAGGCGAGCAGCGTCGAAATTTGAGGACGTTCGAGTTTTCGCCTATCAATATCCCTCCGGCGTTTTCGATCACATATCTCCCAAGGTCAGGGAGAAACTTCCCGAAGGAGCGGCGATGAACCTCATCGGCTGGGTCGAAAACGTCAGATTCGAGAGGTTCAAGGATGATGGAGAGGAAAAGGAGGGATTGATAGGCGATCTCCATCTCATCGATGATCGGTTCAGGAGATCCCTTCTGAATGCGTTTAAGGAGGGGAAGAGGGATTTGGTCGGCTTTTCATGGGATGGAGTGGGCAAGACCTCGCCTATGATCCTAAATGGGAAGCCGACGGAGAAGGTCGAGGAGATAATCGAGGTCCACGAGCTGACGCTCGTGACCTTTCCGAATGCGGGTGGGAAGTTTTTAAGGTTGGTGGCATCTTTACTTCAATCTCAGGAGGATTCGAATCAGATGGATAAGGAGAAACTCATCGAGCTTATAAAAGCGATCGATCCGAAGCTTCTGGAGGGAGTAGATCTGAATGAGGCTTCGGAAGAGCAGCTTCTCTCGCTCCTCGAGAACGCCTTGGAGGAGTTGAAGAAGAAGCTGGGAATCGGAAGTCAGGAGTCGTCAGAGGAGGAATCGAGAGAGAAGGAATCAGAGTCTGAAGCTCAAGAGTCCGAGAAAGAGGAGAAATCGGCTGAGGAGAAGGAGGAGAAAACCGAGGTTCAGCAGGAGGCCCTCACCGCTCTGCTCCTCAAGAAGGTCATCGACCTGATCAAGGACGGAAAGAACGACGATGCGGTCGAGCTCCTGAATCTTCTGGTTCAGGAGATCTCCTCCGGCAAGTATGGAAAACCCTATGGTTATCCTGGATACGGTTATCCTCCCGCTGAGAAGAAGAAAGAGTCGGAAGAGGAGGAGAAGCAGGAGAGCGGCGGCGATGAAACGCTGAAAGAGATCCAGTCGATGAAGGAGGAAGTCGAAAGGCTCAAGTGCTCGTTAATGCTCAAGGAGAGGCTCGCTCAGGAGAAGCTTCCGACGCCGGTCAAGGGCAAGATCGAGAAGTTCTTTGAGGGCAAGATCTTCACCGAGGAGGAGCTGGAGAGGGTCATCAAGGAGGAGAGGGAGGTTCTTGCGGCGTTGAGCGAGTCCGGGATGATACGAGGGCTCGGAGATCAGACTAAGGACGTGAAGGTGATCATGGAGGAGAGGGAAAGGAAGCAGCTCGCGCTGGATCTTCTGGTCGGATACACTCCTGAGTCCGGCGAGGAGTCGAAGTATTCCGGAATTCCCAGGTTCAAGTCGTTGATGGAGGCCTACAGGGAGTTCACCGGCGATTCCGAGGTCAATTGGAGCAAACCGAGGCCCTTGCAGGAGGCTACCACCTCCGACTTCGCCTATGCGCTGGGAACCTCGATGACCAAGAGGATGGTGAAGGAGTATCGGAGGCTCGATCAGATCTGGAAGCCATTCGTGACCATCACCGAGATCAACAATTTCAAGCAGCAGGAGGCCGTCAGGTGGGGAGGGTTCGCCAATCTCTCCATAGTCACCGAGGGGAACGATTATCAGACGCTTTCGACCCCATCTGAGGAGAGGGCCACCTATACTCCCGCCAAGCGAGGCGGATTGTTCGATATCACCAGGGAGATGATACTCAACGACGATATCCGTGCTCTCCGACAGATACCGGTCAAACTCGCAAGAGCAGCGGCGAACACGCTGAATCAGTTCGTCTTCGATCTGATCATCAACTACGGCAACGACGCGATCAACGGTGGAACGATCTACGACGGAACGGCGTTATATACGGCCGGGCACGGAAACCTCGGATCATCAGCTCTATCCTATGATTCCCTGAATGCGGCTATCGAGGCCGTGATGGCTCAGACGGAGGCTGATTCGGGAGAGCTTCTGGGGATCATGCCCAAATACCTGATCGTGCCGGTTCAGCTCAGATCCACCGCTCTGATCCTCGTCTCTTCCGAGAAAGTACCCGGAACCGCTGAGAACGATATCAACATCCTCAAGGGCCTCCTGGAGCCCGTCGTCTCCAAGTATCTAAGAGGAGACACCAACAACTGGTATCTGGTCTGTGATCCGGCAGATGGCGATTGGATCGAGATCGGATTTGTAGGCGGGAAGCAGGAGCCGGAGATATTGGTCCAGGACGTTCCCACCGCCGGAAGCATGTTCACCGCCGATAAGATCACCTATAAGGTGAGACACGAGTATGGAGGGGCGGTTCTCGACTATCGAGGCTTCTACGGCGCCATCGTGGCCTGATGAGGAGGTGAGCTGAGATGTCGACGACCCATTTCAAGCAGAGCAAGATCGATGCCCAGGGCTTCCTCCTCAACGGGACGGAGCGCTCGATAGCGGCGGGGACTGCGACCCTGACGGGAGCTACCGGTCTTGATATTGACACGGGATTGACCTCCGTCACCGCCGCCGTGGTCTCATTCAATGGGACTCCGACCGGCACGACTCCGCCGACCAGGTTGGAGGTGACCTGGAGCGGTGGGACGATCACTGTGACCGGAGTCGGAGCTTCGGATGATGCCTCAACGCCGATCTCCTGGGTGGCGGTAGGTGTCGCTTGATGGCGCAGCTTTCCGATCTTCAGACAAGGGTGGATGCGATAGTTCAGGATGCTGAGAGACGGGTTTCTGAAGCTCAAAGGGATCTGTTCATCTTGGACGCGTTGAGGGAGATGTCGAAGGAGCTTCCCAATGAGAAGGTGGTCGAGCTTCAGGGAACCGGAGGGACGCAGTATGATCTTTCGAGTTTGATCTCCGACTGGGTTTTGGATTTCTCGAAAGTTCGATCGGTCGCCCTCCTGTCCGACTCCTCGGAGGTGGCTTTGGAGCCGGGAGATTGGAGAATGCTCCGCTCTCCCACCTCCGAGGTGTTGGAGTTTCTCGATGGAGCTCCCAGCTCCACCGATTCCTTCAGGATCTACTATTCGACTCTCTGGACGGTTGAAGAGCTTCCATCCTGGCTTGAGATGCCATGCTGTCTTTTGGCCTCCTCCTATTACTGTAGGGCTTTAGCAACTTACTTCGGTCACACCTCCGATCCGACGATCACGGCGGATGTCGTCAATTATCGGGACAGATCTGAGAGATTCGCCCGACGGGCCTCTGAGCTTCTGGAGGAGTATCAGAGGCTGATCCGTCCCGTCAAAGGAGCTAAGGGAATAGGCGGGATAGGTGAGTGGGACATAACTCCTCTCTGGAGAAGGAGCTTTCTGATCCACGGAGGGAGATCCAGATGATCTCTGCGAGTGTAAACTTCCAGGGGCCTCTCTTTGAGAAGGCAGCCGATAGGATTTTGAAGAGGATTCTCAGGGCCAAGGTCTCAGCTTTAACCGGCTTCGTGAGGGGAAGCGTGGTCGAGAAAACGCCGGTAGGCGCGACCGGAGCCTTGAGGAGCTCGATTCAGGAGGAGATCGAGGAGAGAGGCGATGAGGTCATCGGATATGTCTTCACCAACATCGAGTATGCTCTTCCGGTAGAGTTCGGCTCTCGGCCTCACTTTCCACCGATCGAACCGCTTGAATATTGGGCGAGAAGGAAGCTCCAGCTCTCCGCTGCTGAGGCGGAAAATGTAGCATGGAGGGTGGCTCGAAAGATCTCTCAGAAAGGGACTGAAGGCCATCATATGTTTGAACATGGGCTTAAAGAGGGAGAGAGGATGGCCTCAAAAGTCTCGAAGGATATCGCCTTAGAGGTTACTAGGGATTTAGGAGGTTGAGGAGATGAACATAGTCGGCCTTTTGGCATGGGATGAGTCGGCGGCTGAATGGAAGAACCTTAAGGTTTCATCTGAGGGCAATCTCAAGGTCGCCGTTTCGGAATCGAATATCATCGTTCCGGTAGATCGACAGGCGACCTATAGGGTCTTCTTCACCGATACCACCACCACGCTGGGCGCCGGCGCCAGCTTTTCCGGTTCGACGAGAGATGCTCAGTATTATACGCAATTCAGGGTCAAGGCTTATGCCGATCAAGCGGGAACCCTTTACGTTCAACAGTCGAGGGACGGCTCGACCTGGAGGACGACGCATTCACAGGCCGTAGGTGCAGGAGAGACTCAGCAGATAGTGGCTGAGCTCGTGGACAGATATTGTCGGGTCCATTACGAAAACGGTGGCACTGCTCAAGGAGCTTTTGAGCTTACCTCCAG
>CAZHVH010000147.1:0-3309 GCA_964535855.1 uncultured bacterium | reverse complement strand
TATGCCTAAGATAATTTGTAGCCTTTGCGGCAAAGAAATGATAATCGATGAAATAGAAGGTGAGCCTTACATTAAGGAAGCTGATGGGACCATCCATCACGTCATCTGCCCTGAAGAGGAATCCGCTGAGGGAACGCCGAGCGAAACGGCAGAGCAGGTCCAGAAAACTGAGGGAGAAACGGGTTGATAGATGGCTCTGTATGATATCATCGGAGCGATTCAAACGAAGATGTCGGAGATCTCAGGGATCGGAACCGTTCACGATTATGAGAGGTGGGCGGTTTCCTGGAAGAAATTCCTTGAGCTTTATCTGTGGACCGATCCTGACACGGGCGAAAAGAGCATTCGAGGATGGACGCTTTCAAGGAGAGCGACGACGGAAGAAAGGGAAACGACGGCTTCAGATCAGACCTATCACCAGATCCTCTGTCGAGGGATTATGGGCCTCGATGATGATGCGGCTTCGGAGAAGACCTTTCAGAATTTGATTGAGGAGATAAGGGAGAAGTTTCGTCCAGAACTTTATTTGACTAGCAATGCTTATATCGAAGCGCCGGTAGAGGTGAGGATTGTTGAGGTTCGGATGGCGGGAGATGTGCTCTGCCACTATGCTGAGCTTTTGTTCAGGGTGGCGGAGCGGAACCTGAGAGTCTAGAGGAGGGTTAAATAATGCCGATTGGAGCTAGGGCTTACCTAGGGCTTGGAAAGGAAAGCTCATGGGCGACGGCGGTGGCTCCGACCGTCTATGTGCCTTTTGTCTCCGAGAGCATAACAGATACGATAGAGGAGCTTATCTCCGAAGGGATAAGAAACCTTTTCGATGAACCGGCTTCCTATCAAGGGCTGAAATCCGTTGCCGGAGATGTAGAGGTTGAGGTTCTTCCCGAGTTTATCGGCCATTTCCTCAACGCCGCTTTCGGTAGCGTTTCGAGCGAACAGCCCGATGCGGACGGTGCTCCTTCCGTTTACCGTCATACCTTCACGCCGACACAGAGCGCAGCTTCCACTGAGTGCGATCTTCCGAGCTATACGCTTGAGATCGACAGGGATTTCGAGAGCGCTTTTCAGATAGCGGGAGCGGCTGCGACCTCGTTTGAGTTCACGGTCGGGACGGGAACGAAGATCGCCCATGCGACGATATCCTTCATTGCAAAAGCTATCTCGACGAAGGCCAAGACTTCGCCGAGCTATGAGTCGACGAATCCATTTCTCTGGGATGAACTCACGGCGACGCTCGGCGGAAACGCCTTCGGGAAGCTCTCTGAGATCACGATCACCCTTGATAACGCTCTGGAAGGCGTTCCGCTTCTAAACGGGTCGGATGAGATCGCGAGGATAAGGAGAAACGATTTCCGGACGGTGACGGTCTCCGGAACGATCGTTCCGGATAACCTTGATGAGTGGACAGCTTTTAGGAACGGGACGGAGGCCGAGCTGGTGATCGATCTGGTCGGCGCAGCGATCGAGGGAGGCTATTCTTATGAGCTGAAATTCACCATGCCGAAATTCCGCTGGCTGGCCGTTCCTATCAACGTCGGCGGGCCTGGGTATGTGACGATCTCCTTCAGCGGAAAGGCGAAGTATGATTCGGCAAACGGATTTGCCGTTCAGGCGGAGCTGACCAATACCACTACGTCTTACTAAGCGTTAGGTAGAGGCAAAGGTAAAGGAAAAGACCTTTGCCTCTACCTTTACCTTTGCCTCTGAAAAGAAAGAAAATGGCTCTGGGTGCTAAAGGATACTTCGGAATAGCGAGGGAAACACAGTTCGGAGTCTTCAAACAGCCTTCGCTCTTTCTTCCGATCATCTCGGAGAGTCTGAGCGAGTCGATCGAGACCGTTTTCTCAGAGGCCCTTCAGAGGACATTGGTTCCGATTCATCTAGCTCAGGGCTCACGGGATGTTTCGGGCGATGTGAATCTCGATCTGTATCCGAATATCATCGGATGGTTTCTCACCTTAGCCCTGGGCGAGCCGACTTCCTCTGAAGTAGCTACAGGCGTGTATCGGCATGAGTTCAGGATGAGTCTAGAAGACTGGGAGGGCGGCGCGCCGCTTCCTTCGATCTCGGCAGAGATTCATAAGGACCTCAGTGAAGCCTTTCGTTTCTGCGGAGTTCTTTGCACGCAGCTAGGGATCGGAATCGGAGTGGGTCAAAAGATCGGGTTGGTTTCCCTCTCCCTGGTCGGTCATCAACTGGATCTTCAGGCTCCGAGCGTGGCTTCACCGACGGTGACGGAGGAGAAGCCTTTCCTCTGGGATCAGTTCTCCTTTAGTCTCGATGGGTCTCCCTTGGAGACTTTGAGCGATTTCTCCTTCCTGATCTCGAACTCGCTGGAGGCGATACATGTCTTCGGATATCAGGAGGCGAAGAGGTTTTTCCGAAGTGACATCTCAGAAATACGGATCTCGGCGACGGTGATCGTTGAGGATCTGAGCCTCTTCAAATCGCTGAGGGATGGAGACTCCTTTGATCTGATCTTCAGGGCGACGGGAGAGGAGATCCAGCCTGGTTTCAACAGATACCTGGAAGTTAGAGTTCCGATTTTTAGGCTAACTAGTCATCCGATCAATATCAGCGGGCCTGGTTATCTCACGTCTTCGATCGAGGGCGTCGGCCTCTGGTCGAGAGATGAGGGCTCCGCTGTGATCATCACGCTTCAAAACGATCAGAAGGATTATACGATCTATTCAAGCTGAGGTAAAAGGGGAGGTTGAAGAGGTGAAGTCTGAGGAGATGATCAGCTCTCCAGCCGAGTTCAGAGCGAGGTCCCGAAAAATAGTCGAGACTCCCTCCGGTTTCAAGGTTGAGATCAAGCGGTTGGATGTGATGGGCATCTTCGCCCGAACGGGTTTTCTCCCTGCCTTTCTCTCCGCTCCGGATACCGGCAACATCGATATGGCGAAGCTCTTCGAAGGGAATCCCGATCAATTCCTCAACTTCTTCAATATGATCCTGCTGGAGGGAATCTCGAGACCTAAGGTCGTGGATAAGCCTTACTCCGAGTTGGCCGATGATGAGGTTCACATCTCGGATATCCCATTTGAGGATCGGATCTTTCTGCAAAATGCGATAATGGAGTTCAACGGGATGTCAACTGAGCGAACTGAGATCCTCCAGAATTTTCGTTCGGGACAAGCTCGCGGTGCTGGCGATAGACAGGCTGGCGAGGAGATACGGGAAACTGCCTCATGAGTTTCTTGGGCTGAACCCTTTGGATTTTTCCTTCGATCTGATCGTCGCTCAGATCGCTTTGCAGGAGGAGAGGAGAAGGAAGGGAGAGGTTTTGAGGGACTTAAGAGGGAAGGA
>CAZHVH010000146.1:1724-7792 GCA_964535855.1 uncultured bacterium | reverse complement strand
CAATTCGCCCGCCGTTGTGATATAATTGTATTTGATGAGGAGGGATATATGTGAGGGAGGATATTCGGGAAAAGCTGGCCGAGCTGAGGAGATCCGTTGTTAGGGTGTTGGCTGATCTTCATCTTCTGGAGAAAAAAGCCAACCGCCTTAGGGATGAGGCAGAGGCGTGGCGGTTGAGGGCGATCTCGGCGTTGAAATCGGGTGATGAGAAGCTGGCCGGAGAAGCCCTCAGGAAAAAGGAAAGCATCTTGGAGATGGAAAGGAGATACAGAGAGCAACTCGACGAGCATCGCCTCAACGCCATGAAACTCAAAGATGATCTCAAACGCCTGGAAGCCAGAGCGAAGGTTTTAGAATTCGCTCCATCGACCGTATCGCTCGATGTGCCGCCTGCCTTCAAGGAATACGATAGATTGGTCTCACGCATAGAGGAGCTGGAGGCACAGGTTGAGGCGATGATGGAGGTAAAGGGGGGATGAGGTTTGGGATGGCTCCTTGGCTTCTTCGCGTGGTATAATCTCCCTTTCATCATCCCGCTCTTTCTGGTGGTCGTGTATATCATCTTGCATCTGACGGGACTAAGCTGGGGGAACGGAACAGGGACGGAGATAGGGGATATCGCCATCGACATGGACGATGAGTCCGGCGAGGACGTCTATAAACATAGATTTGTCGCTGCAGCGTTAAATCTGCTCAATATCCGGAATGTCCCGCTGACCATGTTGTTGGCGCTCTTCGTGATCTCATGGGGTATTGAGGGGATAACATTCAATTACGCCCTTAAAAGAGGGCTCGGCCTATATCCGCCGCCTATATTTCTCGTTTCCGCCTTCATATCAGCGCTGATCTCACTCGGGTTGGTCAAGTTGTTCGCCATCGGGGTGAACCTGTTAGTTCCTTCCTCTCAGGAGATATCGAGCTCATACTCTAATCTGGTCGGAAGAACGGCTAGGGTTGTCATATCCCCCGGCAAATCGGTCGGGAAGGCCAGAACCATGGATGATGAGGGAAATATGGTGAGCGTATACTTCAGGATCAAAAACGGAGAGATCCCACGGGAAGGAGATGAGATCCTGCTTTTAGATTATATCCCTGAGGAGAAGATCTTCGATGCCGAGAGATTCGAAATAAAAGATGAGGAGGGGTGACAGAGATGGGCAAACTGGTAGAGGTCGAAGTGGCGTTCTTATCCTTTGACGCTAAGGCCAATCTGCCGATCATCTTCCTCCGCGAGAAGGAGGGTGAGTCGAGACGGTTGTTGCCGATATGGATCGGGCCAGCGGAGGCATCGGCCATATATATGAAGCTGAGCGGAGAGGTGCCCAGACGGCCTATTACGCACGATCTGATGAGAAATATCCTGGATGAGCTCAAGGTCAAAGTCGAATCGGTGGCCGTTGTCTCCCTGAAGGAGGATACCTTCTACGGCCAGATCAACCTTAAAAAGGGGAACAGGAAATATCAGATCGATTCCAGACCCAGCGACGCCATAGCGCTGGCTCTGAGAACCGAATCCCCTATCCTCGTTGCCGAGGAGGTGCTGGAGGCATCGGGACTGCCTGAGGAGACCCTTCAAGAGCTGGGGAAGCAGTACCTCAAATCCGAGTTGGCTACCATGGACGAGGAAGAGATAGATAAATACAAGGTCTAGGCGGTGATGGATTATGTCGATCTTCAACAGAATCAGGGCCATATTGAGATCGGGGTTTAACGATCTGTTGGAGGACGAGGACCCCGAATTCATACTGGATAACGTCATATCCCGGATGAAGGAGGAGCTGAGGGAGGCCAAGCTCCAAGTGGCCTCGGCCATAAGAGATCAGATAAACATCGAGAAGCAGCTTAAGGAACAGAGGACTCTGGCAGAGAAATGGAAACATCGGGCTCGTGAGGCGCTATTGGAGGGCAAGGAGGATCTGGCTAGAAGATCACTGAGCGAGAAGATACGATGCGAAAGCCTTGTCACAGAGCTCGAGAGACAACTGAGGGAACAGCGTGAGGCCGTGGAGAAGCTTAAGGCGGGATTGAAAAAGCTGGAGGCGAACATAAGGGATGCCGAGCGTAAGAAGACCTTGCTTTTGGCCCGGATGAAGCGTGCCGAAGCCTCCAGAACGGTGGCCCGAACGCTCTCCGGCATCTCCGGCTGTGATGTCGCCGATCTGATGGATCAGATCGAACGTGAGGTGCTCCGCGCTGAGGCGGAGTCGGAGCTCGCCGGGGATGCGGACGGCTCATCCTTGGAGAGGAAATTCCGCCAGCTTGAGGGGAAGGATGAAGTCGAAAGGGAGCTTGAGAGATTAAAATCCGATATCGGGAGGTAAAGATGTCTCTTCTCAAAAAGCTTCTGCTTATTTTCCTCATCCTGCTTCTGGCGATCATAGCGCTTAAGATAGCGCTGCCGATGTTGATATGGGCTTTTAAGATGCTTTTGACCGTTGTGCTGTTAGCGCTCGTGGTCATCGGGATAATCTACCTCTACGGCAAGTTGAAATCGGCCTGAAGGGGGGATGAGATGTGAAGGAAATCTTCCGTTCGGTAGCTCTCGCTCTCCCATTCCTCCTGGTTCTCATCCCCCTTGTTCTCGCTCAGTCCGTCTTAAATCGCCCTGAGGTCTACGTCGTTCAGATCCGAAACGCCATAGGTGATGGCCTGCGCGAGTATATATCCCGTTCCGTCAACCTTGCCCGCAGCTCGAACGCTGATCTGTTGCTTTTCGACATCCACACGCCCGGCGGTGCGGTCAGCGCCACGAGCGAGATCATCAAGATCATAGGGGATTCAGGCATTCCGACGGTCGCCTTCGTGGATGACGAGGCGATCTCGGCCGGGGCTCTCATCACGCTGTCGTGCGACCTCATCGCCATGGTCCCTGGAGGAACCATAGGCGACGCCCAGCCCATACCTACCAATCCCAAGACCGTCTCCTACGTCATGGGCAAAATTCGAGCCATAGCCGAGAAACACGGCAGAAATCCGGACGTTGCGGCGGCGATGGTGGACAAAGATCTCGTGCTCGTCCAATTTCAGGACGGAACGGTGAAGGCACTCACGCCTCAGGAATATGAACATAAGCTCAGATCGGGCGAGAATATGGAGGTCATATCGCCCAAGGGCAATGTCCTGGCATTATCAACCGATCGAGCGATAAAGCTCAAGATAGCCGATGTAAAGGCCAAAGATATCAGGGATCTGCTTTCCAAGATCTCGCTTGTCGAATCGAACGGGCTCAAGACGGTCGTAAAAGCCGAAAAGGGCGGCATATCGATGGGTGAAGCCGAGATACATAAGGTCCCGCTGACGATCGCCGAGAGAATAGCGATCTTCGTGACCAATCCCATGGTTGCCTCACTGCTTTTGTCCCTGGGATTTCTGGGGCTTATATTCGAGTTCAAGACCGTCGGATGGGGTGTGGCGGGCAGCATAGGGCTCGTATGCCTTGCGCTCTTCTTCGGCGGTCATATGATCGCCAGGATAGATGCCGGCATCGGCCTGTTGATCTTCCTGATAGGCGTTGGGCTGCTGCTCTTGGAGATATTCGTCATACCCGGATTCGGCATAGCCGGGATATCGGGGATCATTCTCACCGTGGCCGGATTGCTCTTCACCCTCGATACGAGCACCGGCACTTGGAGCGCCGCCGGGATGACACTCGCCCAGTCGTTGATCATGATGGTCGTCCTGGGGGGAGTTCTACTCTACATCCTGCCTAAAACCTCCCTCTGGAGGAGCGTCGTGCTCGAGACGGAGGAGAGATCCGAGAAGGGATATGCCGCTCCCATGTCGGATTTGAGGAGATTCAGGGGCAAGACAGGGCTTTCCATCACCCCTCTGCGTCCTGCCGGAATAGCCCTGATAGACGGAGAAAGGGTGGACGTGCTATCTGAAGGCGGTTTCATCGAACGGAACGTCGAGATCAAAGTGGTGGAGGTGGAGGGAAATAGGGTGATCGTTCGTCCGATCCACGGATAGATAGGAGGGCCGATATGTCGGTGGAGGCCATCATACTTATAGCTTTGGGGTTTGTCCTGCTGTTTGTTGAGATCTTCCTGATCCCCAGCTTCGGTCCTGTGGGGGTGATGGGCGCTGTGCTGATGGGCATCGGCGTGGCCATCGCCGGGTATCGCGAGGGGATCAGAGTTGCCGTTATCTACGCCGGTGTGACCGTCGGATTGGCCCTGCCGATGTGCGGGGTGGGATTCTGGCTGCTGCCGAAGACCCGCGTCGGCAGATCGCTTATACTCCATACGGGCGAAAGGAGCGACGCCGGATTTACAGCGGGCCAGGAAGAGCTTAACCTGTTGGTGGGGAAGGTCGGCCGAACCGTGACCAAGCTCCGGCCGGCCGGGATAGCCCTGATAGATGGCCGTAGGGTGGATGTCGTCACGCAGGGCGAGTTCATCGAAAGGGACAGAGAAGTGGAGGTCATCAAAGTCGAGGGAAACAGGATCCTGGTGAGGGAGACGGAGAAAACTTAAGGGTTTCAGCCGGAGCTGGAGATCGTTATCGGGATGGTTTTGGTCTCAGTGAGCACCTCGGTGCTTACCTCCACCCCCTTGTCTGTCGATGAGATCACGTGTGTTATAGCGGTCACGACGAGCTGTATCACCTCCACCTTGAACGATCCTGGAGGGACGGTGTCGGGCGCCTTCCACTGAATCGAATTGCTCTCGGGATCGCCGATGATCTGACCCCATTTCGTGACGTTTATCCAGTTGAAGGATATCGACTCGGCGCGGATCTTGCCGACTGTAGCGACGAGCTGGATCGTCTCGCCGGGCGAGACGGTGGTCTTCGTCACATCGACCTTAACCTCTAATTTTTCATTTCCTGCCGCCGTCCCTTTGTCCTTGGTGACGTTCGCCGAGCCACAGCCGATCAACAGCAGCGCTAGAACGAAAAAAGTGAGGGATCTGAAATTCATGTTACACCTCCGTCAGCTGAAAACTTCACTCTTATCTCCCTCGAGTGTAGGTATGGGCGAAAGATTTTTCGCCCATACTTATCACCGATAGGAGACAGGAGGCAGGGTCGTCCTTCAAATCCTGCCTCCTGTTTCCGGTCTCCGGTTCCGGCGATAAGAGCGAAGTGAAAACTACTCCCTTACAGAGAGCACTGGCGGCTCCATAAGCCCGTATGGAACGCTCACATACTCATCCGTCCACTGGTCGCCCGTTGTGACGAACTGTCCCGGCCCGGTCCACGGCGGATACTTTATCGACAGGTGAAGCGGTCCCAACAGATTCCGTCTGCTGCTCATTATCTCTATCTCCAGTCTGTTTTTGCCGGGTTTCAGCCCATCCGTCAGATCCACCTCGTATGGCGGCCAGGCGACCGCACCGACCGTTACTCCGTTGAGACGAACCCTCGCCAGAACTCCCTGCCAGGAGGGCAACTCCAAAAATAACCTCTGCCCCTCCTCGATCGATGGCTCTATCTCCGTCACATAGGTGATGGCGCTGGAATAGCAGGCGAACCCCTGTCCGACCCAATCGCCCAGCTTCAGGCTGGTGGGCAGCTCGGTGATCACCGGTTTCGTCCCATCCCACCTGAAACCGAACTCTCCCGTGAAATACAGGGCCTCAAGCCCATGTGTCGGGCCGTATTCGGTCTTTAAGATCAACTCGTTCGTCCCCACCTTCAGGAACCAGGGCAGCACGCGTATCCTGGTGAAGGAGTTGTCTATCCACCATCCCTCATCCTCGTCGGCCTTCAGCTCATAGCCGTTGAGGAAGATTTTGTACTTCTCGGGCTCCTCCATCACGAGATGGCATGGCCCGTCAGGTATGGCCTCCACCTCGAACCGGTATCTGAGGGCGATGGGCAGGGGTTTCACGTCAGGCGGCGTCTGAGCCCACGGCTGAACCATCCTTCCGCCCCGACGTGGCAGCCCGGCCGCGTCGCGAACGGCCATATCGATCTTCAATATCTCCATCGGTCCCTGCCACTCGCCGCCATCGATCGAAAATTCGGCGACATCCAGCGGGAAGGCGTTCGGCTCATCCCTGAGGATCGGCCATTCCTCCTTTTCTATCTTTTCCCTTCTCACCTCGACGTATTTCCTTCTTGGC
>CAZHVH010000146.1:0-1624 GCA_964535855.1 uncultured bacterium | reverse complement strand
GCCTCCAGCAGGTCGGAGAGAAATTTCAGGGTGCTTTTTCGTATGGTCAGCATAGGAGGCACGATGACGACCCTGTATTTCGCCTCCGCCACCCGCAGCGAATCTCCCTCCACCGATCCATGTCTCTCCAATATGTCCTCATCCACGTAATCGAAGTCGAAATGTTCCTCAAGCAGTGTGTTCTGGAGGGTCATAAACTCACTGTTGAGCTTGTCCAGCGGCTCGCGCACGCCGGCGTAGAAAAGCCCCCAGGCGCTTTCAATAGGGTGAATCACAGCCACATCCCGTACGGCTCTCCCCTGGGTCATAAGCAGATTCACCCTTGCGAAGTAATCCTCCACGACCGGATAATCCCGCCACCACGGGGACTGGAACGAGATGGAGGCGGGGTAGTCGCGTTTTGCCTCCCCCAGCATGGTATACCACGAGAGGTGCTGGCATCTCAAATTCACGCCCAAGGCGGCCTGCCAGTCGCCGACGGCCTTATGCTCGGCGAAGTTGAAATGCCATCCTGTGCATCCGTAAAGCTCGCTCAACATCCACCTTCGGCCGAATTGATTCAACACGGAGTTGCACTGCTTGGCGGTGGAGAACTCAGGCGATGTCCCGCCTTCCCTGGTCAGTATCTGGCCGCAGAGGATGTCTATTCCAGGGGCCTGCATGAACTCATAGAACCTCATCGTGCTGCCCACCACCGAGGTTTGACTCCTCAGATCCTGCTCAGCTAACACATGGCCGGTGAAAAGGAGGTTATGTCTCTCGCACCAATCGAATATCTGTTTGGCGAAGCTCCTGGTAAACATATACGTCAGACAGTCGTGATAATCACGCCGGACCTTTGAAAAGTCCGAGTCATTTACCTTGAGAAAGATCTCCGGAAGATGAGGTATCAGATCATAGCCGTATCGTTCCTTGAAGACCTCCGGCAGCGAGTCGGTCCACGGCGCGTTGCCTCCCCTCTCACTCAGGCTTAAACCTCCGTGATTCGGCTCGTCGGTGAAGATGCCGGGTATGACGGTGCCGAAGTACTCCCCAACATGTCTGGCATAGGCATCATGCGTGACCTCGATGAATTTGGCTACTGCTTCCTCGGACAGCGTGTCGAGATAGGTCTGATCGTTATACCAGGGGGAGGGATCGGCCAGCACACATCGGAAGGAGAGGATCTTTTCGTCTTCCCCCACAGAGCTTATCTCATCTGAACTGATTTGTCTGACATCGATTGCCCTGTTGCCGTTAACCTTGGCGGCGAATATGGCGAGCTCATCGCCGAGGGGTTTGAACGAGCCGGGGTCGGAGATGGTCAATCTGAGGAATCTCTGACGGTACTTGGGATCCTTGGTCACCAATCCGCCCGCCGCGCCCGACGGCCATCGATCCTCGTCGTAAAGCCATACCTCCATGTTGTTCTTACGCGCCTCATCCGCACATGCCTTTATGAGATCGAACCATTCCTCCGACAGATACGGCGTCGCCAGCCCGACCCTTGAATGCATAAATCCTCCGCCCAGACCCATATCCCTGAAAACCCGAATCTGACGGCGGAGTTCGCTCTCTTCCAGGCGTCCGTTCCAAGCCCAGAAGGGTTTTCCCCTGTAGAGGGATGATGGAGATCGGAAATCCT
>CAZHVH010000145.1:0-7799 GCA_964535855.1 uncultured bacterium | reverse complement strand
GGTGGTGTAGAGAATGCCCAACGACAAGAAGAAGCACCGCAAGAAAGTGAAAAGGCACAAGTTCAAAAAGCTCAGAAGGAAAAGAAGGCATCGCACCAAACGGTGAGGCTGAAATGAAACCGGTCGGTATCTCCCTCGTCGGCGTGGCGAATTTCGCCCGTAGCCACGAAAAGACCATCCGGCAGATGGTCAGAGAGGGATTGGCCCTTTTCAGAAGCGTCCTGATTCGAAATCCCGGAAAATACCCTGAGGACGTTGAAAGGTTTAGATCGGAAGGGATCACCGTCTACGAGTCATACGAGGAGATGCTGGAGGAGGAACAGGGTAGAACTGAGATCATCGCCCTTCCGACGTCCATTCACACCCACAGCGTGATGACGATAGAGGCGCTTGAGGCGGGGTATAACGTTATCGTTGAAAAGCCTCCGGCGCCGACCATACAGGAGCTGGACGCCATGATCCAGGCTGAGCGGAACAGCATCGGCTTCTGTGTGGTCGGATTCCAGAACCAATCCAAAAACACCGTTCGTGCTATAAAGGAAGCTGTCTGCGATGGGAAATTGGGTAGGATCAAGGAGGTCGTCGTCAAAGCCCGCTGGGCGAGGCTCGACAGCTACTACGCCAGAAATGATTGGGCCGGCAGACTGACCTGTGAGGGAAGATATGTGTTAGACGGCCCCACGAACAACGCCCTTTCCCATTACCTCAACAACGCACTCTACTACGCTTCACCCGAATGGGGTGAGTTCGCCAAACCGGTTAGGGTCAAAGCTGAGCTCTACAGGGGACATAGGAACATCGAGACGGAAGACACCTGCTGTGCACATCTGGAGCTCGAGACCGGAACCCATGTCTACTTCTTCGTCACGCACTGTCCCAAAACGGATGTAGGGCCTGTGACGGAGGTGATCGGCACTAAAGGCAAGGCCACGTGGAGCATGAACGGACCCGCCGTGATGAGATACATAGACGGGACAGCCGAGACGGTGCCATACGATAGAAGATCTGAACACGACGAGGTGTTCCGCAACGCCATCAAATATCTGCGCAACGAGTACTACGAGCTCAATTGTCCTCTCGAAGCCACAAGGCCGTTCGTGTTGGCCGTGAACGGCATATTCGAATCGGCCGACGAGATCCTTCCCGTGCCCGATGAATACGTGGAGCTCCTCCCGTTTCAGGACAGCATCAAGACCGTGATCAAGGGGATAGATGCGATCATCGACAGATCATATGCCCAGAGGAAGCTCTTCTCAGAACTCGACGTGCCATGGGCGAAGGAGAGCGATTGGTTCGATCTGACGGGATATACCAGGTTTGAGAAAAAATTCGACTGATCGGGTGACGCCACAGATGTACCCCAGTTGGAGGATACATGATCTCAGCGACTTTATAATCGAGAGCATCGATGCCGGCATCATACTCCTTGATGAGGAGATGAGGATCGTCAAGTGGAATTCAGGCATGGAGAGGCTAAGCGGATTCAGCAAGGACGAGGTGATAGGCAGGAAATATTTCGAGGTCTTCCCCCACCTGGAGCCCAGGTTTAAGGAGATACTCGTGCGGGTGATGGAGACGAAATCCCCTCATGAGATCAACCACTATGAACATCACACCCTCCGACGCGGCCCCATAGTCATAAACCGACGTATATACCCGCTGAGGGATGAGCATGATGTGGTGAGAGGCGTCGTCATAATCACGGAGGATATAACCGAGAAGGCTCTCCTTGAGGAACAGCTACGCCGAAAGAGCCAGAAGCTGGAGATGAAGGTCAGGGAGCTCAAAACGGTCATCGAGATCGTCAACGCCATGCAGAGCACCTACAGGCTGGAGGCAATCCTTTACATCATCCTCACCGGGATCACCGCCGGAAAAGGGCTGGGGTACAACAGGGCGATGTTATTTTTGATGTCGGAGGACTTCAAGTGGCTTGAGGGTAAAATGGGGATCGGCCCGATCGACAGGGAAGAGGGATTCAGAATCTGGGAACAGATTCACGAGGACACCAGATCGCTTCGGGAGATGGTGCTGGAGTATAACGGCGAGATCGAAAACTCCCCGCTTAACCTCGCCGTTCGGGAGATCCGCATACCGGCCGACAGGACCGACTCGCCGCTGATAAAGGCCATGAGCGAGAGAAGGGTGATAAAGTGGGATAGGGGAGATACGGACGAATACCTCCATAAGCTGAACCTCTCCAACTTCGTTGTCCTGCCGATCCTCTCGTATGTCGAGCCGTTGGGCGTGATCGTGGTGGATAACATCGTCACGGGCGAGGAGATAGATGAGGATTCCATCGACACGCTGAAGCTCTTCGCAACACAGGTGGCGATGGCGATAGAGAGATCGGTGCTGTATCAGGATCTGGACAGGCAGATCGAGAAGCTCAAACAGGCCAATGAGGAGATTCGAGCGGCACAGGAGCAACTGCTATACACCGAGAGGCTGGCCACCATAGGACAGATGGCCACGAACCTGGCTCATGAGATTCGAAATCCGGTCTCCGTAATCGGTGGATACGCTAGATCTGTCCTCAAGAGGATGGAGGACTCAGATGAACGGAGGGATTTCATACAGACCATAGTCGAGGAGACCGATAAACTCGAGGAACTGTTGAGGCGAAACCTGGATTTCATTCAGCCGGCCGAGTTGAAACTCGAAGAACACGAGATCTCGTCGATCATATCCACCGCCATATCGCTCGTCAGAAGGGAGTGCGAGGATAGAGATGTAAGGGTGCATCTCTCACTCGATGAAACCTCTGCTAGGATAATGGCGGATCAATATCAGCTCATCTACGTCCTCGTCCAGCTCGTCCGGAATGCCCTCCAATCCATGCCACAGGGAGGGGATATATGGGTGGAGAGCAGGGTTTCCGCTGAAGAGGAAACGGTGAGGATAGAGATAAGCGATACGGGATGTGGGATGTCGGAGGAGGTTCTGAAAAGGGCTTTCGATCCCTTCTTCACGACCGATAAGCTCAGATCCGGCCTGGGACTGACGATGGTTAAGAAGATCATAGAGGATCATAAGGGCAGGATAGAGATCAAAAGCGAGGAGGGCGAGGGGACGACGGCTATCATCCTCCTTCCGCTGATCCGCGAAGCGGACTCAGAGGGATAACATGAGGGGCGGAGGTAACGGGGTTCCGAGTGACAAGGGCGTTTACCCCGTAGGTCTCCTTTATCGCCTCAGCGGTTAACACCTCATCGGGTCTCCCCATTTTGTAGGCGCGTCCCTCCTTCAGCAGGAGAAGCCTATCACAGTACTCGCCGGCGAGGTTAAGGTCGTGAAGGACCACCACAAAGGTCATTCCCTCCTCGGAGTTAAGCCGCTTTATCAGGTCGAAGATCTCCATCTGATGTTTTAGGTCGAGATGCGATGTGGGCTCGTCAAGCAGCATGACCTCCGGTTCCTGAGCGAGCGCCCTTGCGATTATGACCCTTTGCAGTTCGCCGCCGCTGAGCTCGTCCACGTGTCTATGGGCAAGCCTGAGCGTGTCGGTGTAATCCATCGCCTTCTCCGCTATCTCGAAATCCCTTTTGCCCTCGTTTTGGAACATGCCCAGATACGGCGCCCTGCCCATCAGGACGATCTCCCGAACGGTGAAGGGGAAGATGATAAAGCTCTGCTGAGGCACGACAGCTACCCTGCGGGCTATCTCCTTGCGCCTCATCCTCCTGAGGTCCTTCCCCATAAAGCTCACCCTCCCGCTCCATGGATGCAGGACGCCGCTGAGCAGCCTGAGGAGGGTGGTCTTGCCCGACCCGTTAGGCCCGATGATCCCCAGGATTTCCCCTTTCTCCACCTCGAAGCTCAATTCCTTTATGATCCGCTCATTTTCATATCCAAAGCTCAGATTCTCGATCTTGTAGACTTTCATGTCAAGTTTTTCAGACGTCAGACTTTGGACGTTGGACATTGGACTTCAAGATCACATAAGCGGCTTGCGATGCTTTCTCAAAAGATACACGAAGAAAGGGCCGCCACAGATGGCCGTTACGACCCCTATCGGTATCTCACTCGGCGCGATCACCGTCCTGGCGAACGTATCGGCTATCACCAGAAACGAGGCGCCGATCAGCGCCGACGACGGCATCAGCACCCTCTGATCGGTCCCCACCACCATCCTGGTTATGTGAGGGATGATCAGACCCACAAATCCGATCATCCCGCATGCCGCCACCGACGCTCCCGTCACGAGCGAGGCCATGACGAATACGACCAGCTTCGTCCTCTCCACATTGACCCCCAACTGAGCAGCGCTCTCCTCGCCGAGGGCCAGCAGGTTCATATCGCGTGCCAGGCCGTAGAGCACGATCGAGCCTATCAGGATGAGGACTGAGGCGGATATAGCCACGTTCGATGAGGGCAGGTTGAGATCGCCCATCGTCCAGAACTGGAACGTCCTGGCGTGCGTCAGGCCGGCCACGGATATGAGGAACATGATGATCGCCGAGAAGAAGGAGTTGACGATCACCCCGGCCAGAAGCAGGGTATATGCCGGAAGCCTGCCTCCGATCCGGGCGATGTTGTAGACCATCAACATGGTTAAGCTCGCCCCTACGAATGAGAAAAGGGGCAGGGTTGACATGCCCAGGGCCGATTCGGCGCCGAGGAGTATAGCGATTATCGCCCCCAATGCTCCGCCGCTTGAAACTCCCAGAATATATGGATCAGCCAGGGGATTTCTCAGGAGAGACTGAAAGCTGGCGCCCGCTATCGAGAGCGCCATCCCCACCACGGCCCCCATCATCACCCTGGGGGCGCGGACGGAGAGGATTATCGCCCGATCGGCATCGGACCAGCTTCTCTCAAGCGATATGCCCGGCAGCGCATCCAACAGGATCTTAAAAGTCCTGACGGGATTTATCCGAACGGCTCCGATGCTGCATGCAAGGGCCGCCACGGCGAAAAGCCCGATCAACAGCCCAAAGGTTATCGTCCCCCATCGAGCCCTGTACGCCCATATCTCCTTCATGGATTATCCCGCTCTCCCGTAGATTTTCCCCGCATATCGCCTTACATAGGCTCGAGGATCTTTGAGATACGGCTCGACGATCCGACGCACCTCATCCTTCGGCGCTCCTAACTCCGAGAGCGACTCGGCGATTGCCAGATCGATCTGCCACCTGGCGTCCTCAAAAACCGGATCTATCCCGCCGGTGCTGACCTGAAGGGCTCTTTTGGTCGGGAGATCCTTACGCTCCAGGAGCTCTCTCAAAGTAGGTATCGCCGTCCGATCGCCGATCCTTCCCAAGGCCCTGACGGCGGCTATCAGGGCGTCAAGCGGGGTTTCTCTCCCTTTCAAAACATCTATGAGGGCCGGAACCGCCCGTCTATCGCCCGATATCCCTAGAAAAGGTATGGCAGCCATCCACATCGGGACGGTCTTGTTCCCTTTGGGTTTCTCCTCACTTCTCCTCTCGAGACATCTTAAAAGCTCCTTCACCCCTTCATCCACCCCATGCCAGGCGAGGGCCACCGCCCCCTTGAACCTCACCTCCGGATCATCCGATCTTAACATTTCCCTCAACGCCAAGGCATTTTCACGGTCGGTGTGAACGGCGACCCACACCAGCGCCTCGGCCTCCTCCGGTTTAAGCGCAGATGGCTCCGGGGGCGATATCGCCCTATGCCCTCTCCGCTCCGGTATAGCGGGTTGAGGACGATATCTATCATCGAGCACCCCGCTTTCCCTCAAAGCGACCTGCAGCTTTTTCACGTCGATCTCCCTGGGCGTAATCCCCTCTTTCACCGCCATAGCGGCAGCCAATCCGGCCACCTCGCCTATCCTTTGGATATCCCTCTGCATTCTAAATGCCGCATGTGCGTCGTGTGTGAGCGATATGGCGCGGCAGGCCAAAAGAAGCCTCTCCACCTTCTTCGGGATGAGACATCTATATGGCACCTCACATCCTATCGGTTTGCTCCAATTGCCTAAGGCCCAGACCCACACCAGCGCCTCGTCGCTCTCGTTTTCATAGTCGAAGCCGTGATTGTCGTAGAAGGCCCTCATGAAGGAGACGGCGTCCTCGAACCTCCTGCCCGCCACCTCATCGGCAAGGGTGAGTTGATATTCACCGATTATATGCCTGCTCTGACGAATCCCTATGATCGGTGCGATGTACAGAAGACGGTTCTCGTCGGTGAATCTGCCTTTGAGATAGCTCCTGAGGCCGGTCCTTCGGGCCCTTGTCAGATCCTCCACGTCCGTCGGATCGACGTATCCGGCATCGAAGTTGAAAAAGGACAATCTACCCTCCCTATCGAGCCTGCCGGCGGGCTGTGAATAGGCGTGCATGAGGTTATCCCTCTCGCGGCCGACTATGAAGGGCGCTCCCGCCATAACGGCGATATCCCCGTCGCCTGTGCTGTCTATAAAGACATCGGCTTCACAGAGGGCAACCCCCTGCGGAGAAACGGCTATAACCCCGGAGATCTCATTTCTTCTCTCCTCGGCGGGCATAAGTTCCGTCCCCATCTCAGCCTTAAGCCGGCTCCTTCCGCCCTTAAGGAGAACACCTGTTACGACGGTATTGAGATGGATCTCCACCCCTGCCTCCTCGAGCATCTGCTGTAGAACGATCTTCTTCGCCTCGGGATGGAAACCGCTGACGCCCCATCTGCCGGTGAAGAGCGGCGTCAGCTCTTCGACACGACGATCGACCTCATCCTGTATGCCGCCTTTCACCCCGGCGCAATAGCTATGTATGGCGCCGCCCGTCCCTATCCCGCCGAGTATAGGAGATGCCTCGATAAGGAAGGTTTTAACGCCCTCGCGTCCGGCGGCGATGGCTGCGATGGAACCTCCGGTACCTCCCCCCACGACGATCACGTCGCCTCTCACCTCCGGTCCTCTGAGAAGGGAACCCATTATCATCTCGGGGGGGAACTCCTTGACGCCCTCACACCTGGAGGCAAGTTCTCCTATCCTCTCACCTAGGGCAAGCCTGCCCGCAGGCGTGTTTTCCGCCTCAGAGGCCCAGATCCCACATCCGAGGAGGTTCCTTATGATCGGATGGATCGGTCCTTCATCCTCAAATTGAACCAGGGGGGCTGTGGGAAAGGGTTCATTTCCGGAATGAGTGACCAGCGCCTCCTTTAGCTGAGGCACCTCCTCGCGAACGATTTTCAGCACGTCGGGCATCCTCCGTCTCGCGGCGAGAGGGTTCGATCCGTCAACTTCGAACTCAACTCGAACCTCACCCCGCCACAGGGAGGGGTGAATCATGATCCCCTCTCCCAGATCGAAGGGCAATCTCAATCCCTCCCCCGTATGGTTGAAGAAGATGGATTGAAGAGAGGGGATGGATCTCTCGGACCTTATAATCTTCACCCCGGTGTGTTTCCACAGGGACGCCTCCTCGGTCGCATCCACTATGATGCTTGATCTAACGATCTGCTCGCCGCTTTTGCTTCCCAAAACCACTCCGAAAGCGACGTCCCCTTCGTAAATGAGTCTGACGGGATAGGAATACAACAGCACCGAGAGACCATGCTCATCGGCCAGCTTATCGAGAACCATCTCAAGGGCGGGCGCATCGGCGATCTCCCCTTTGAGTCCTCCGACTGCTCGAAGCTCATCCAGGATACGTCGGGCGATTGAGGTATCAGCACCGCTCAGGTCCAACTGGCAAGCCCAGGTGCTCTCCCATCCAAGAGCTGGACGTCTTTCCACGAGCAGCACCTTTTTACCGTTTTGAGCTGCTCTCAGGGCGCAGGCGAAACCGCAAAGTCCGCCGCCCACCACCAAGACATCGTATGTTCTTTCCATGGTACCTCCCTTTGTTCTT
>CAZHVH010000144.1:0-7802 GCA_964535855.1 uncultured bacterium | reverse complement strand
TCTTGAACCTCCCAGCCTCCATGAGGTAGAAGTAGACCCCTGAAGCCACCTCCTCGCCCTTTTCGTTCCTCCCATCCCAATATGCCGCCCTGCTTTTCGATAGATAAACCCCTCTTTCCCTCTTCCCGAGATAGAGTTTCCTGATGAGATGTCCCTTCACGTCGTATATGCTGATGACGACATGCTCCGGCTTGGACAGGGTGAAGGGAATCCACGTCTCCGGATTGAAGGGATTCGGGTAGTTTTGAAGCAAAACGGTTTTAGGGATAATCGGCGAAAGGCAAATCTCAGGGATGGAGATCTTACAGAGCCTTATATCATCCGGTCCGATCACATACCGAATCCTCTTAATTTCATAGACACTTTCAGGGTCTGTCACGCTTATCTCTAAAACATCTCCAACCCTCACCGCCTCATTGCCCGGGAGATCTGCGAAGACGACGATATAGGCTCCCGGACCGGCCTGTCCTCCCGTGGTATCGGTCTTCGAGGAATCTCTCGTCAAGTTCCTTACCGCCACCCGTAATCCATCAAGCGGTGTACCTATATCCTCTCGACGAATCCTGCCTTCAACGACCAGAAGAGGTGAAACGGATTTATCCTTTGCGGGGAGAGTCGGACCGGCAGGGATTTCCGGAGCGAGCTTGTCGCTCCAGGCGGTGCCCGTGAAGGTCAGTTTCTTGGCGTCGCTCATGACCACGATATACCCACACCCGCCTCGGATAAATACATCGGAGGACGAGTCCTCTAAGGCATTCCGCTCATATCCGACGAACTCGCCCTTTGCTTGATCGAGGACGATGAGCTTTTCAGCTTCCTCCCCTATGAAGTCCATTAGGTCGCTTAAACGCCATGGCTTCTCCGGAGCCAAAGGCACTGATAGAAAGTTATAACCGGGTTCCAACTCCACCTCCCCGCTCCAGGCCACCCCATAGAAGGGAACTCTTTTCTCCCTCGACATAACGGCGATGTAAGCACTGCCATTGGTGATTTCGATGTTATCCGGGGAGGTCTCGGGGAAATCGGGGAGGAATGCGAAAAGGCGTTGCCTTTCGGGCTGGAAGGCGATAAGCGTCTCAAGCTCAGGCGCCAGGAGATGGGCCAGATCGCTTAATCGCCACTTCGAGCGGGGGTTCAGTGGGACGGAGATCAGGTTTATCCCCTGGGATAAATTCAACGTGAACCTCTTCCTCGGAAGGCAACCGCTGTTATGTGCATCGCGTTTTATCATGGGCCAGGATAGAAGATCGGAGTTATACGTTCCGGGTCCCATGTCCACGCAATAAATCTTCCCTCCAGATGAGGGGACGATGAGCTCCAACGCATCATCCTCATCTATATCGCCCATGGCGATGGAGATGAGGTTGAAAGTTAAATTTGATTCGCTGGATATGATGGGAGTTGTGATCCTTATCGGACAATCCCCTATGATACTGCCATCGGCCTTCCGTGCGTTGAGTTCTGTGGCTATTTGAGCGTCGAGGCGTACCGCGCCGAGAGGTTCTCCTCCAAGGGCGATCGCTATTATAATGCCTCCAAAAGATGGTGAACCCCATATTTGATAGGTAGTGATCTTCTCCCATCCGATGGCCTCTATCTCTCCATCTCCGTTCACGTCACCTATAACCGTCGCGCTTTGTCTTTCCGAGCGCAAAAATACCTCTCCGTCGCCTCTGTAAACGTGCTGACCGTAGAAGATCTCCAGCCTGTCATCGCCGTCCACGTCCCCCAAAGCCAGATGGCAGTCTGTTTCCTCAGTCTCTTTAGGCCATCCGGGGACCAAACTTCCGTCGGCGTTCCACAGATATATCCTCCCGCCACCTGCGGAGACAACCTCCAACCATCCGTCAGCATCCACATCTCCTATGGCGGTGGTGATGATGAAAGGTATATGAACCTCGGTTGCAGCAACCGGCCAGCCGTTCACCTCACTCCCATCGTCGTTCAGCGCATGCACGAACCCATCACCTATATTCGCTATTATTTCATCCGCGCCGTCATTATCTATGTCCCCCAACGCCATCCCCCACATATTCCACCCGCTCGATAGCATAAGTACCCTGTTCAAGGGTGATGATAACAGAGCTTGATCAGGGTTAACTATCGGGAAATTCATGATGAGACTTCCATCTCCGTTCCAGGCATAGATCGATTTTCTCGTGATGATAACGATGTCCAATTTGCCGTCGTTATTTACATCGCCTATGCTGGGAGGGCTTAACGGCATAGAGTCGGTGACCACAGGCCAGCCGGGGAGAAAGTTCGCATCCGCATCTAACGCACATACGATGCCCGTTTCCATATCGGAGAATATGTCATCCTTGTTAGCAGATGCGAGAATGAGTTCCTCCCTCCCGTCACCATTTATATCCCCTAAGGCTGGGGGTGAGGGTTTCCACAATTCAATCTGATAGGTCATCTGTTTCCCGTCCGCCGTAAAAACGTAAACTTCAGTTTCAGCGACGATCACCACCTCCTGCCTCCCATCCCCGTCCAGATCTCCCAAGATCGGGGGATAAAATGACGTCTCCCTGATCTGAATCGGCCAGCCCGATTGGATGTGGTGGAGGTGGTTGTCCGTCACAAACGGAACGGTTATCTCACAGGCTTTCGACAGGGCGCCATCCTTTGCGATTATTCTGATCAGATACCCCGAATCTTCCAAAGGAGTCGTATCCCATCTGTAGGTTCCATCGTTCACCTCACCCTCTGCGACGAGATGCCATTCCATCTCGTTATACGGTCGGTATTCGATCGTGATGGAGAGCTCGTCCCCATCTATATCGGTCGCCCTCCACTTGATCTCCTGAACGCCCGACCATCTCTCTCCCCCCAGTGGTGCTAAGATGGAGACCTCAGGTGGGTGATTGACGGTCGCTCGATTCAGCGATTCATCAACGTACTTCAGCATGATACCCCAATCGCCGATCGCCCACAATGCCTCGCCCGAATAACAGATATCGTTGATGATGTGATCCGTGCCGATTATCTGTTCCGTCCATGTATCTCCTCCGTCGGATGTATGCAGGATAATCCCGATCTTCTCTGCGCCCCATTCCTCCTTTTTGCCTCCGATAGCCCATATCTCCCTCCCCTTCACGAGTTCAATCGCCTTCAGGCTCAATCCGATATCCCTTAGGTTTCCCTGTTCCCTCCATGAGAAACCGCCGTCGACCGTGTGAAGTATCACGTTTCTCCCGAGAACCCCGCTCTCTCCCACAACCCAACCCTCGTTTTCATTGACAAAGAAAACATCAGTGGGGTAAACCCCCAGGATATCGACCTGTTTTGTCCATGTCCTTCCACCATCGTCGGTGTGGAACACACCTTTAGCCCCAACGATCCAGCCTAAAAGTGGGTTTAAAAAATAGGCTTTATACCAGGAATCACGAAGCTCCGGCTTGACCTCAATCCAATTGACCCATGTCTCGCCGCCATCGTTTGTATGGAGGATGGCCCCATTGCCCACCACCCATCCATATCTGTCATTGATGAAGTGAACGTCTCGAAGCGTTCCGTACTTCCCCCTCGTCTGCTCAATCCATGTTCTTCCTCCATCTTTGGTGTGAAGCACCGTTCCATCGGTTCCAACGATCCATCCTTTTTTCGAATCGATAAAATCCACATCATAGAAGTCACCGAAGGGAGGCCCTATTATCCGCCTCATCCATGTATCTCCGCCGTCAGTCGTGTGAAGGACGGTACCTAATCTGCCTACAGCCCAACCTTCATTTGGGCTTACGAAATCAATGCCGTATAGATGAACGAAGGAGCTATCACAGCGCTTAAACGTTAACCCGCCATCATCGGTATGTAGGATTATACCAGAACTGCCGACCATCACGCCATCATTAGGGTTAAAAAAGTGGACTCCGAATATCCCACGGTGGACTACGTTCCTCCGGATGGTCCATGTCTTTCCCCCGTTTGATGTATGAAGGATCTCTCCTCCTACAATCCAACCTTCCTTCGGATTGATGAAATGGACGCTATAAAGGTTATAATCAGTTCCGCTTTCCTGTCTCGTCCACGTTGCCCCACCGTCTCTCGTATGTAAGATAATCCCACTGCTTCCTACAGCCCATCCCTCACTCTCATTCACGAAATACATATCGTGAAGTTCCTCGCGCATGCATTTCAATTCCATCCATGTATCTCCGCCATCAGTTGTATGAAGGTTGAACCCGGAGCCCATAGCCCAGCCTTCAAGGGGATTTATGAAGTACACACCGTTTAAGAATTCCCTGCCGCCTCTTTCAATATATCGTGGCGTCCACGTGATACCGCCGTCTTTAGTGTTAATGATAAAGGGGACCGTGAGATATGAGTAGCGACTTGGGACGGAAGTGCCAAGCCATCCTGTTACCCATCCTCTATGCTCGTCGATGAAGAATACATCCGTTAAATGCGGTGGTCCCCAATCTATTATTGAGCTTTCCCAGTTCTTTTCGATCTCCCAGTTTTCCCCCCCATTACTGGTGTGTAGAATGACACCGGGCTCCTCTCCGACAACCCATCCTTCCCTGGCGTTAACGAAATGTACCGCGTTTAAGCGGCTTTTCACCTGGCTGTTCTGCTTCGTCCAGCTTATTCCCCCATCGCTTGTATGTACTATCAAACCGTTTCCTCCAACCGCCCATCCCTCGCGCTCGTCAACAAAGCAGACGTCGATGAGGCTCGTCTCCAAGTCCGTATGTCGTATGATCTCCCACCTCCCTTCCCCGAGAGCGGTGAGATCACTCGATAGGAGGAGACAGGTTATCAAGACAAACAGGTAAAAACCTCCCCCTTTTCATCTGAGATGTCATCTTTAAATCACCTCGCTTAATTCGGGGGCGAGTCCAACGTTCCGACGAGTGGGTAGCAGGGAGGGGATCATGTAAGGTCCCCTCCCTTTACTAGGGTTACTTCGATATGAGCATCTTCTTCACAGCCGTGAAAGGGCCTGCTTCCATCACATAGAAGTAGATCCCGCTTGAAACCCTCTCGCCCTTCTCGTTTCTGCCATTCCAATATGCCGCCTTTCCTCTGCTCACATAAGCGCCTGATGCCTTTTGACCTAGATCCAACACCCTCACCGGTCGCCCGTTTATGTCATAGATCCTGATGATCACATGCTCCGTCCTGGACAGGGTGAAAGGTATCCAAACCTCAGGATTGCCAGGACTGGGGTAAGCCTGTCCGAGCTGGGTGGGGTAGATCTTCGAAGCGACGGCAGGAGCAGAAGTTTGACCGTATACGATGGAGTCGCTCGTCTCGACGTTGGCGCTTTCATCGTATGTCCACCCTTCCTTCGCCACGTTATCAACTGTGAAGGTGAACGTTGTGCCGGGAGAGGGATTTTTCACCCTATCGGATTTAAACGTCACCTGTCCATTATCATCGGTTATACCTGAATCTGAATCGCTCGTCGCCCCGCTCCAGTGTCCGTACACAGTAGCTCCCGAAACGGGGGCGCCCGAAGCATCTACGATAGTCACAACGGCGATGGCGTTGACGTTAGGACCGGCCTCCTTCAGCGACATGTCGATAGCGGATACATGCATCTCCCCACCAGGTTCCGGTTCTGAACCTACGCGGATGAACACGGCAGCGGCGGAGCTGGCGCCTGTCTCATCGGTAACCGTGAGCTTCGCGCAGAATAAACCCTCCACCTCATATGTATGTCCCGCTGTGATACCGTCTATGCCGGAATATATGCTGTTGTCACCGAAGTTCCAAATATGTTTGACGATCGTGCCATCGGAATCGTATGAACCCGATCCGTCGAAATACACCGTTAACGGTGCTGATCCTGAAGTAGGTGTCGCGGAAATCACCGCCTGAGGAGGATGATTCGGGACATCGATATCGAACTGATAATCGATCCAAGTGTAGATTTCATCCGCGTCGACGGTAAGGGAAGGTTGTGTGCTGACAACTTCGATACCGGTTGACACGTCCTTGAGGGCAAAACTTAAAAGCGTGGCTGGATCACCCGTTTTGCTATCGAATACCCCGAGATAGTACCTTTTTGTGGCGATGCCCGGCGTGAGGATATCGGTGAAATCCAGCACGAACGTCCCATCACAGGCGGTGGTCGTGCCGTCAAAGGCATACTCGCCGCCATGGAGGTTGAACACGCCGGGATACCAGGTTATGGAAGGAGCAGCACCTGCGCCCTCTGAGATTCCCAGATGTATGACCAATTGGTTCCGTTTAGCGTGATTTATGGTGAACTTCGCCAGAAGCTTGGGAGTATATTCTTTCACCGTCATCACGTAAACATGTCCCTCCGGAAGAGCGGCGACGCGTCTACCTCTAGGAGCTCTTTTGATGTTGGATTTCTCCTTTAAAGCGTCATAGGCAAGCCATGTAAATCCCCCGTCCTTCCAGTCAGTGCCCCAGGAATTAGCTATCCTGAAAGCGCCCAGTTCTCCCGCATCGATCTTATTGTTATTGTTTACATCCGTCCATATAGCGTCATTGTATCCCACTATGGTCATGGCATGTCCGCCGAGCGTGCCGCGCACCCAATAAGCTATGTCCTGTCCCACGAAAGGATCATCCTCAGTTGCATCGGGGTTGTCCTTGATCGTGGTATACTGCCATGAACGGATATACGTGCCGAACGTCAGTATATATCCTGAACTGAGGGTTTGCTTTATCAGCTCAAGCTGGTCGTCGGTGATATAGGAGATGGGGTCTATGCGGTAGTAGATGGCGTGTTCCCATGCGCCGGGGTCCATGCACCATTCCCTGTAATCGATCCCATCATACGGGAACTCAGCCCAGGTGCACGCTCCGTTGTGCTGCAATACGTCATAGTTGTCCCAGAACGACGACCCTTCGTTCTCGGAATCACGTTGGAAGTTATACGTCCAGCGTGGGGAGAACTTGATCGTATTATCCTCAGGATATAGCTTTTGATCCCATTCGGGATGCACTATGAGCCCGACCATATGTGTGAGCTGATAGTAGGTGGTGGCGAAGGTGGTGCAGGAGCCTAAACTGCCCTGTGAACGTATGACAGGGAAACATTTCAGCGTGCTGTTATCCACGAAGACCGACAGCGATTGGCTGGAAAGGGATTCAGCGCCTGATACATCTCCTTCACCGTAAGATATGATCTCCCTTCCTCGGGGGACCGCTTTTCCCTTCGGCAGGGGTGGCAATCCTTTCTTAGCTCTCGCCTTATTAGCACGCTCCAGGGCTATGTCATTCGGCAGAACCTTTTCGACCCTTGGATGAGCTTTTCTGAAAGCCTTTGCCTCCTGCGGGGTCATAAGGATTAAACCCGTAGCGTGTAGTTCTCCGCCGCCGTTCATCCCTTGGGCGAAAGACAAACAACTGAAGCCCAGAAATGGGATTGGACAGAACGTCGGCAGCGTAATTAAGGCCAGAACGCAGGCTATACCGAGAAACCTTGTCACTTTCATCACTTTATACCTCCTCTCCATCCTACGAGAAAAGTGTTATCCTATCTCTCTATCATGTATAGTAGCGAAAATCGGAGAAAGGGGTGGCTTTTTCTTTTACCCCTTTACTCATCTCACTACGATCATCTTTCTCAAACCTTTGAAAGTGCCTGCCTCCATTATGTAGAAGTAGACGCCTGAGGTCACCTCCTCTCCTTTTTCGTTTCTCCCATCCCAATATGCGGCTCTCCCTTTGTTCAAGTAGACACCCTCATCCTTCAGCCCTAGATCAAGGGCTCTTATGAGCTGACCTTTCACGTCATAGATCCTGATTATCACATGTTCCATCTTTGCCAGGCTGAAGGGTATCCAGGTTTCGGGGTTAAAAGGATTTGGGAAGTTCTG
>CAZHVH010000143.1:0-7854 GCA_964535855.1 uncultured bacterium | reverse complement strand
ACATGATGGAGATCAAACCGATCGATACGCACGCCATCAGGCGCATTCCATCACCCCTCCTTTTTAGTTTTTCTTCTTACTAACCTCGAGGAGACCCCGATTCTCCGACCGATTTGAACCGACGATATTATCTCACATCCGCCGGATCTTTTCAACAGCAGGTGACCCTCCTGCTCCTCGAAGTATCTCCTCAACGCCCCCCTCACAAGCTCGCTTCTGGCCTTTTCCTCTTTTCTCATGAATCCTCCATTTTCGAGAGCATCTCGGAAGGGAGGAAAACCGTAATGGTAACCGCTGATCTGGTCATGTTCCACCTCTTTGTCACTTCATTATAACGATCCTCCTTACAGATCGCTTTTTTCCGGCTTTCATCTCCACGAGGTATATTCCGCTTGCTGCTCGTTCGCCCACCTCATTCCGCCCATCCCATCGGATCGCTCTGTTTTTGCTCAGGTAATAGCCCGCTGATAATTCGCCCAAGTTCATCTCACGAACCAACTTCCCCTGTAGATTGTAAATCCGCACAATTACTTCGCTATTCTCTGCCAGAGCAAATGGTATCCAAGTTTCAGGATTGAACGGATTAGGGTAGTTTGGAAACAGAGCTGTTTTCGTCGGTACAAGCTTAAGCATCTTTTGCATTCCGTTCTGTTTTCTCATTTTCCCATCTGCATAGCTTATCATGATTTCGTTCATCTCGAATCGTGCTTCAGTGCGCTTCTCCATTCGGCATCTCATTCTAATTCTAACAGCAACGCCAGATTCACTTACTCCTCCAGCGGTTACCTTACGGGTGATTCCGATCGAAATTTTACCACTTTCAACTCTATACAGGGAAAGGACATCGCTGCCCAGCAATTCCCCCTTCTCAACTGAAAGCGCATCCACCAAATCGGGATCATATTTGAGAACAAAGCTAAGACCGAGCATTTCATTGGGTTGAACTACTGCTATTTCAGCGTAGAACTCCTCTCCGGCCTTTGCATAAGGTGGTAGTAGTATTAAAGTAGCCTCTGTTCGATCCTCTGAGAATCCAGTGGGAGCTGGTGAACCACCGCTATCGTGTGTTAGATTCCAGTTCAACCCGATAGGAAGCACATCAGCCTGATCGACCTTACCGCTACCATCCGCATCTGCATAGGTGGCATCCTCTGGATCCCAAGGCTCTACAGCTTGCCCTTGCCAACTCATACTCGCGTTTGTTCTTGCAGGTCCCTCTCTATTCCAGTGAAGTCCGATAGGCAGAACATCCGCTTGGTCAACCTTCCCGTCATTATCCGTATCGCCAGGCCAGACCATGATTGTAATTCCAACTTTAATTTGTAAGGTTTGAGGCGTAAGCGGTATTTCATTCCCATTTGGGTCTTTAGCTACTACCTCGCTCAGTGAGAAGTTAAGGATAGTATCCCTTGGTGCGTTTTCATCAATCTTGAATTTGACCCTAGCCACTACACCAAATCCATTAATTCCAGGATTTGGCCTTTTACGGGTTATGCCGATCGGAACCTTACCGTTCACATCATCAATCGCCGGAGGGAGGAATAACACGTCATTTCCCAGAAGATCGCCCTGAGAGGCTTCCTTAGCGTCAAGATAATCGGTATCGTAATTCAGAACGAAACTTACCCCGAAGAGATTGGAAACGGGATAGTTTTTACTTCCCACAATAATTTCCAGCCAGAATTCCTGTCCAGGTCTGACGATATCTAGATCAAGTCTGGGAGCAATCGGAGGATAACCTTCTATCTGCTGGGTAGCTGTCAATGTGAATTCCACGAATACATCAGGTTTGTCCCTCAGATACGCCTTCACTTTCACGGTCCCAGGTACACTACCTAGCGTTAATTCAACATTCGCTTTGCCATCGTCACCCGTTACGGTTTCATCCGTTGACAGTGTTCCGCTACCTTCTATCACTTCAAACTTTACAGATACCCCCGCTATTGGATTACCGTTTTGATCTGTTACCATAATGACGAGCGGTTGAAGTATCGTGCCAACTACCCCTGTTTGTCCATCCCCTGAGATCTTCTTCATACTTGTGGCAGTTTGCGGAGTTTCTGTTTTCCCTTCAGCTATATTGGAGATCTCTGACCAGTTATGAGCTTCATCGGCTGCTTTCAGAGCGAAATAGTATGTTGTACCTGGGGAGAGTCCGTCCACTGTGAACTGCTCGGTTGTACCTGCCTGTCGGGGCGTTGGCGGATTAGAAAGAGAAGTAGCGTCATCCCAGTTGAACGGAGACGTCGTGGAGTAGCGTATTTCGTATGCGGAAGCCCTTCCGGTGTTTCCATCATCTCCTGGGGCGGTCCATTGAAGGGTGATAGAAGTCTCAGTTTTACCGATAACCGTTAAATCTTGAATCTTCGCTGGCGGAGTTGTGTCTTGTTTTTCCTCCCAAACAGGTGTAGTTAGGAAAGGTTGGTATTCCACCATGCCTCTGTTGGAATCGTTAAACCAACAGTAGATCTTGCTTATCACCTCAAATTCATCAGCCGTGCCCCAATAATTGTTCTTAAGGTTAACGACTCTACCCGGGGTGTAGTTGTTTCCGATATAGACTTCGTAATCTGCTGTGTTACCGTAAATATCGTTGTTGTTGACAGATGGATAGCCACTGATGTAAACGGCGCAGGTTGATCCCTGATGTCCCGTTGCTATATTCTCTGTGATGAGATTACCCTTAATTCGCCTTTCGCTATCGTCTTCGTTGGCTTGAAAATAAATCGCAGGGGCGTTCTGAGCTATGTTTTCCACTATCAAGCAACCTTCGATGTCGACCTTGCTATTGTAATCAATATATATTCCTCCACCATTTTCCTCCTTTAAATCCATACCATTCTTTTTTATCGTGCTTTTTTCTATAGTAACTTCGCTACTACCGCTATAGTAATCACGTTCGATATAGATACCCTGTGATTTACTATCTGAAATCTCACTGTTTTTAATCGTAGATGTGGCTCCTCCAAGCCAAATTCCGATTCCATTATTGGAAACAGTACAACCTTCGATCATCACCGAACCACGACTGCATGATATCCCACTTCCTTGATTTCCAGTGATTGAGCAATTCCTCAATATAACATCAGAGTACTCATTGACGCTTATTCCATCGCCCCATGAGTTATAACCATAGCCGCTATTCTGAACCTTGACATCCTCCATAATCACAGAGGAATTTTTGATATAAATACCAGTTGATGAAGTTCCATCAACGATGGAACTCCTAATTAGAAGCTTTTTCACCTGAGATGGCTGGTCTGGATTCCAGTTGTAAACATCCTGTATACTAATGCCATATCCGGAAGCGTTTTTAACCGTGACATTAGCAATAAGCGGTCCAGAGCCGTTTATGGAAATAGGATTATCACCATATTCGATAACGCAGTGTTCCATAATACATCCGTCAATGTAATCACTGTTATCGTCAAACTTAGCCGATGAACTTTGAGAAGTGAATAGTATACTACCCCACGCGCCTGGTTCCTGGGAATCTGCTGAAGTGAAAATTATCTTTTCATCTTCGGTTCCTCGGGCTATCAGTGTTCCATCAACTTGGATTGATTTTCCGGACTTGAACTTCACCACCACGTCTGGTTCTATCGTTAAAGTCGCATCTTTAGAGATAACAATGCCGAGTTTCACCACAATAGGGCTGTCCGATTTAGCCCATGTGGTGTCAGACGAGATCATCCCACCGACATCCTTTGCAGATGCTGTAGAAGATACCAGGACCAAAATCGACATGACAATTAAAACTCGATTATACATCCTCTAACCTCCTATCCCTCTATGGGGAATTTTTTAATTATGCCTGTTACTTTCTTAAGTATCAATATGACGTCATACAGCGTGATCTTATCATCGCCGTCCACATCCGCCCGAATTTTCTGGTCATCCGTCAGGGTGATTAACCCTGCGCATGCTTTAAGCGTAAGCGAAGCATCAAACGCTGTTATAACGCCATTGCCGCTCACATCGCCGTAAGGGAGCGATATAGCCTGAACGGTTAAACCCTTAGATGTTAAGTTCAAATTATTGCCCTTCGGATCGGTGGCCTTTAGGTCAGTTATCGTGAAGTTAAGGTTCGTCCCGTTCGGGACATCAGACCTCAGTTTAAACTTCACCTTGGCAATTATCCCCGTTCCGTCGATGCCCCCAACCCCGCGTTTTCGAGTTATTCCGACCGCCACCTTTCCACTTTCATCATCCACATTTGGGTAGAATATCAGATCATTTCCAAGGAAATTGCCTAGAACTACATCGTTGTTTTTAGTGTCAAGGTAGGCTGAATCATAATTCAGGATGAAACTCACGCCGAATAACCCTGCCACATCTTCCACTTTCACTTCAACCCAGAAATCGCCGCCGGCTTTCTGAGGCGAATCGGCAACAGGATATATCCTCGATCTGGGAGGAGATGAACCAACCTGAACCGTTAGATCCTGTAAATTCAAGTTTAGTATCTCCCCATTCGGGTTGGTAGCCTTCAGATCGGTTATTGTGAAGTTGAGGTTTGTGCCATCTGGTGTGTTGGGTTTCAAGGTGAACTTCACCTTGACGATCGTCCCCGATCCATCCACACCGCCTGCGGGCCTCTTACGGGTTATTCCGATCGCTACTTTACCTTCCTTCTCATCTATGTTTGGATAGAACAGGGTATCATCACCAAGGAAATCGCCATTGACCACATCATTCTTAGAGGTAGCAAGATAGGTCGTATCGTAGTTCAGGATAAAGCTTACACCGAACAAATTCACAGCTTCTTCAACTTTCACTTCAACCCAGAATTCGTCACCTGCACTCTGGGGTGATTCGGCCACAGGATGGATCGTCGCCCCGACAGCGAATATAGTTAAGGTTAAACTAGCACCGATAATCGCACATATTTTCTTCATCTTAGGTCCTCCTCATCTTCCACATAAGATAAATAAGGTGAGGTGGCAGATGCCAACCCCACCACTACCCCCCTAACTATTCCGTAACGACAGCTCTACGCAGATATTGCTTGCCATTCACATTAAGTTCTATTATATAGACCCCGCTTCCCACTTGCTCCCCCTGATCATTTCTCCCATCCCACCTTATAGCTCGCTTCTTATCCACATAATATCCCGCGTTCAGTCTTCCCAATATCAACCTACGAACCACTCTACCTGAGAGATCATAAATTCGTATCATCACCTTCGCATCCTCGGACAACGTGAATGGTATCCATGTCTCGGGATTGAACGGGTTCGGATAATTAGGGAGCAGACTTGTCCGAACGGGAGCTAACCGAACCTCTCCAACTTTCCCCTTCAGTTTGAATATGCCTTTCAGATTACTCATCCGAACGTCGTTCAGAATGATGTGAGAAGTCAATTTACCTTTCACTTTGAACAGGACCCGCGCCACCATACCATTCCCGATTACCTCTCCTCGTTCCGCCCTTTGGGTTATCCCGACAGACACTTTATCGTCTGTGACAACCGATAGAAACAGTGGATCATCCCCAAACAAACCGCCCTTTTCAACCGCGAGTACTTCCAACTGATCTGAGTTAAAAGATATGGAGAAGCTGAAACCGAGAATAGGCTCAGAGCCTTGTAGATATACCTCAACAGGGAAACTCCTGTCGTTCTTCACCCAGTTCGGTAAGCTGAGTAGAACATCCACATTGGACTTGCTGAAAAGCGGAATTGAGGGAGCTGAAGACGCACCGCTATGAGTACACCCCCAGTTTTGTCCGATGGGTAGTATATCTGCTTGATCTACCTTCCCACTGCCATCTGCATCAGCGTAGGTGGCATCTTTAGGCGTCCATGGTTCTGCAGGTTGAGCCTTCCAACTGGTGTCTCCATTAGTGCGGGTGGGTCCTGTCCGATTCCAATGTAGCCCTATCGGCAGGATATCTGCCTGATCAACCTTGCCGTTGTTATCCGTGTCTCCAGGCCATACTAATATCATGGACTGACCTTCAGATACAGAGATCATAGAATGTCTTGGCTGCGCCCAACCACCATCCTCATCCTCGGCGAAAAACGATACAGTGTAATCTCCTATTTTTGAAGCTTGAAAACTTCCCTCATACCTGCCATCATTATCTTCATCTTTAAGAATTATACAGGGCAGTTCAACGTAATCCCTTTTATCTTCGGGTAATTTCCAATCAGGCGGGGTTATATAAGCCCATACTCTAGATATTTTTGTACCACTTATTACTTCAGCCCACACGGTGACATCAGAATTTAACACGGCTTTTTGATCTGGGCTGATGTTCACTATTGAGATTGTAGGTCCCAATGTTCTAACACCAATGAAGGTCTTACCAGCTGAGATCCCATCATCTTCAAGGCTATCTGCTTGATGTGCTATTGAATCACCGTTGTCGTCAAGCCACGGGGTATTACGCAGAGTTTCATCCCAGGGGGTCCATGGGTTATCCACGCGGAATATAAGTCCGGAGGAAGCGCTGATAAAAGCGTCTTTAACTGATTGATATCGGATTTTAGACCAGAAAGTGGTAGAGAAGGGAAGAGCTTTAAATCCGCTCTCGAAATAATACCAATAAGTAAGATTAGCATCGTCAGAGGACGTTATGATAATTCTGTTGGGTCCTGATATAGAACCTCCTTCAGGTGTGATAAAACTCCCGGAGTAACAGGCTTCTATGATTACGATAATGGGCGTTTCTGCGGGAAGCTGATCCAGCCATTCGTCCAGTTCACCGGAAGATACTGATTCTCCACTTGGGAAGAGGAAGAAAAATTTCTCCTTGTCGCCATGGCCTAACATGAAGATAATGAGAGGGGAAGTTCCTCTAATTCTTGAAGCGGCTCTTTCGATAATAGCGCTCTTGAAACTATCCTTAGATGAGCGTTCTGCTACTTTGAAGGAGAAGCCGGAAGGAGCTTTTCCACCTGGAAATAATATATAAATATCGTCATCACTGAATCCCACTTTTTTAAGAGAATGGTAAGCAACGTTGACTGATTTAGCAAAGGTTCTCCTCTGCTCTCGCTGCTCTCCTTCAGAAACTTCGCCTTTCTTATGGTCGTTCCCAACTTTTATATCTCCAACTGCTATAATAGCAAAACCGATATCTCTTAACACTTGGAAATCCTCAGGAGAGCTGATCCCACCTTCAAAATCATTATCACCTTCCCAACTTGCCTGAACACTCCATGTCCCCTCCACCTCGGGCTTAAAGCTATTACAAGTAAATTTTCCTTTCGGATCAGTCTTGATGAGGACCATTTTAGTCTGAGGTATTGGTCCATGGTATGTTACAGCCTTTTCTATGTTATCCTTTGGTATAGTTTTTTTACTGGAAGAAAGCGGATCATTTATGTAATAGTTTTCTCCAGAGTAACCAGTAATCACAAAAAAGTGACCGCTGCTTTTGCCTATCACGGGATATCCTTTTTCAAGTTCAGCATCTATAATCTCCTTTGTTCCCCCATCATACATCTTGCAAAAAGTAACTTTGCCACCGCTGATTTCCTCAACCTTTCCCCATACGACGTCACATCCTCCACTATAGCCACCGTGGTTTTTCAACCAGTTATTTAAGACCTTAGGACTGGGTTCTGCTCCATTGATGTTCACACCATAATATCTGAGAAGCATGGCGATAGAAGTAATAGCACATCCTTCAGATCCGATGGTTGTTGAACAATTACCAAGAGGTTCGTCCTTCCATTTTTGGTTTACCTGAGAGTAATAGGGAACTTGCAGATGTATCTCTTCTTTTAAAGCATTTGAATCAGTTTGGGGTGGAGTGAAAACAAGCTTAACGTTCACGGATTTATTTATATTTTGCTCAATGTTCCTCCTGGTTGACTGACAAAAGTCTGAGATTGGTATTGCCAT
>CAZHVH010000142.1:0-7857 GCA_964535855.1 uncultured bacterium | reverse complement strand
CAACGCTTGTTGCCCCCGATTCTTCCAGGGGAAGATAGACGAGATCACCATCGCCAATTATGCCCTCTCACAGGAGGAGCTGAGGGATCTGATGAAAACCACCCTCCCTGTGAACGTGAAGGGCAAGTTGGCCACCTGTTGGGCTACGCTTAAAAGGAGATAGGGGGAATGAGGTTAATGGGCTGCTATCTGGCGCTGGCGATGACGACCGCTATGCCCGTCATAGGCCCCAGCCTCTGCTGGGGCCAGACCCAGGCAGAAGGGAAGGGGGTTACCATATATAAGCCCGAAAAGGCGTTCAATGGATATACCTTGTTCTGCCATACCTATGAAGACCCGCGGGTGGGACCCGATGGGGTGGCCCATATGTATCTGATCGATATGAAGGGAGAGGTAGTTCATGAGTGGACGGCCAGAACGGCAGTTCAGCTCCTCGAACTTCTGCCCAACGGGAATCTGCTTTACTCAACCCGCGACAGATCCGATATCTCAAAGGCAGGGCTGAGGGAGATAGATCCGAAGAGCAATGTGGTATGGTATTACCACTGCCGCATAGATCACGATTTCAGGATATTGGATAACGGCGACATCCTGATCCATTGCATCATGGATAAGATGGTGCCGAAGCTGGGACCCGAGCTGAAGAGATGCCCCTACATGATAGAGATCACCCGCGATAAAAATCTGGTATGGGAGTGGCGCGGGGAGGATCACATCGACGAGCTTAAAGAGCTCCTGGGCGGCAAATGGGCTGAGATCGAGGAGAAGATCCGGAAGGATTTCCCGTTTGACTGGGCGCACAACAACACCTGTGAATCGATTCTTGACAACCCATCGGGCAGGAAGGACAGACGGTTCCGAAAGGGAAACATCCTGTTCAGCTATAGGAGCCTCGACATCATAGGCGTGATAGACAGGGATACGGGCCGGATCGTCTGGGCATGGGGGCCGGGCGAGCTGGATGGACAGCACAAGCCGACGATGCTCCCCAACGGCCATATACTCATATTCGATAACGGCACCAGACGGGGATGGTCGAGGGTCATCGAACTTGATCCGCTCGAGGAGAGGATCGTGTGGCAATATAAGGCAACGCCGCCTGAGAGCTTTTTCAGCGCCTACATTTCGGGCGCCCAGTTGCTTCCTAACGGCAACGTATTCATCTGTGAAGGAGGGCGAGGGAGGCTTTTCGAGGTGACGCGGGACGGGGAGATCGTATGGGAGTATAGAAGTCCCTTCGGAGTTAGGGGAACATATGGGATTTACAGGGCAACCCGCTATTCCCCCGAATATGTCAGGCCGCTTCTCGAGGCCCGATCATCCTCAGAGTAGTTTGCAGGAGATAAACTATCTGTCTTCTACGATTTGGTCATTCGCCGTCATTGAAACGTCCGCAGTCGGCTGTCCGCCGATATTTTACTGCGGGCCGCTGACGATGGACGGCGGACGATTTATCTGAGGTGCATGATAGATCATCTGGCTTCGCCGTCATTTAAAATGACTACAAATGACCACAAGTGACTATAAATGACGCTTTTTCGAAGTGAATCGCTCATGAGGATCGTTGGCATCATAGGCACAGTTTTATGCGCGGCGATTTTCACCATCTCGATCTCATCCCCATCAGCCGGGCGAGAGATCCTCGTGCCGGGTGATTTCCCCACCATCCGCGCCGCCGTCGATGCAGCCGGGGACGGCGACTCGATCGTGGTATCCCCTGGAACCTATAGAGAGATCATCTTGATCCTCAAACCCAACGTGCAGCTACATCTGATCGGCAAGGGCAAGCCGACATTGAAGGAGATGATCAAGATCGTGGACGCCAAGTGGGTTACCATTGAGGGGTTTAAGATGATCGGAGGCACCGACGAGAGCCATGGCGGAGTCGTCTCTCAGAACTCCTCCCTCACCTTAAAGGATATGGAGATCAGCGGCTTTCATCACGGCGTGATGATCTCAAACGGATCGGCCGAGATCTCCAACTGCCGTATAACCGATAGCTTTAACGTCTGCGTCCAGGTATCCTGCGGCGATTTGCTTTTAACCGACTCGATCCTCGCCGACAGCGGGACGGGTCTCATACTCTCCGGTGGAGGGGTTATGCTCATCAAAGGCAATTCGTTCATCGGGAACGAGATAGGGGTTCAGTGTGTGGACTCCGCTCCCGTCCTGCGCCGTAATCTGATAAAGGGCAACGGATACGGTCTTATGAGCATAGACGCAAGGCCAAATCTCGGCTCTGAGGATGATTTCGGCGAAAATTCCCTTATCGACAACGAGGTTCACATCCATAACCAGGGTGCCAAGGCGATATCGGCGATCGGAAACTACTGGGGTGATCCGGGAGGCCCTTCCCCCAAATCGATAGAGGGGAAGGTGCTTTTCAAACCGTGGCTTACGAACGATCCGCTGGGTGATATAGGATTGAGAAAGGAGGATAAGATCACGCTCCTATGGGCTGAGGTGAAGATTAATTCTTCGCCGTAGGGGCACAAGCCTGTGCCCCTACAGGTGCTGCTGTTCTTTCCTATCATTCGGGGAGATTAGCTCTGGGGAAAGACTCGAAGGTTTGGTCTTTGCTCCGTCGTACAGGCAGACACACCTATATGTCTTGAAACCGCCGCTCATGTTTTTGACGTCGAATCCACGCTGGCGAAGTATACGCGTCGCTATGTAGCTTCTCAGTCCGATGGCGCAGTAGGTATATATGGGCCTGTCCTTGGGCAGCTCATCAAGTCTATCCCGCAGATCGTGCAGATATATGTTTACGGAGCCCGGTACCGCTTCGGCAGCATATTCATCCTCACTCCTCACGTCCAGGAAGAGTCCTCCGCTGTTTTGCAGCTCGTCCAATTCCTCCCAATGGGCTACCGGCATATCGCCCTTGAGGATGTTGGAGGCGACGTATCCTGCGAGGTTAACAGGATCTTTGGCCGATCCGTATTGAGGCACATATCCCATCTCCAGATATGTCAGATCCTCCACGTTCATGCCGGCAATTATGGCCGTGGCCAGCACGTCGATCCGCTTGTCCACTCCCTCTCCTCCTACGATCTGTGCCCCAAGCACGCGTCCATCCTCCGGCGAGAAGAGAAGCTTCATCTCCATCCCCTCCGCCCCCGGATAGTAGCCGGCATGTGAGGAGGGATGTATGTAGGATTTCTCATACGGTATGCCCAGCGATTTGAGCGTCTTCTCGTTAACTCCCGTGGCCCCTGCCGTCGTCTCGAATACCTTCACCAGACTCGTTCCCAATGTCCCCCTGTATTTGACGTTTCGGCCGAAGACGTTATCGGCGGCGATCCTCGCCTGTCGATTGGCCGGACCGGCGAGCGGCATCAAAACCGGCTGACCCGTCACCACGTGTTTTGTCTCCACGGCATCTCCCACGGCGTAGATATCTGGGTTGGAGGTGCGGAGGTAATCGTCCACCTTGATCCCACCTCTCCCGCCCATCTCCAGCCCAGCGGATCTGGCGAGCTCAACGTTCGGCCTGACGCCGATGGAGAGCATCACCATATCACACGGTATCTCCCTACCGCTTTTCAACTTGACCAACACCTTTCCATTCCGGCCCTCAAAGGCCATCACGGGATCTGAAAGGGCAAGGTTGACCCCGTTTATCAGCAGTGTCCTATGCAGCGTATCCGCCATCTCCTTATCCAGAACCGGCATGACCTGATCCAGCATCTCGACTACGGTCACATCCAATCCCCGTCGTCTCAGATTTTCAGCCATCTCCAGCCCTATGAACCCTCCACCGACGACGACAGCGTTTTGGGGTTTTCTCTCCTCGATAAACCGGACGATCCTATCAGCATCTGTGAGGTTTCGCAACGTGAAGATCCCGTCCATGTCGATCCCGGGCAGCGGCGGTTTGATCGGGCTGGCTCCGGTCGCGAGTATGAGCTTGTCGTAACTTTCGCGGTATGTCCGTCCCGTGCTGAGGTCGAGAACCTCGACTTGTTTCTCATCGGTGATTATGGCCTTGACCTCGGATTTCACCCGCGCTTCCACCCGATATCTCTCCCTGAACCTCTCCGGGGTGGAGATCAGAAGGGCCTCTCTATTTTCTATCACACCCCCGATGTAGTAAGGAAGGCCACAGTGGCCGTATGAGACGTGCTCACCACGCTCAAACATCACTATCTCGGCGTTTTCGTCCAATCGCCGTGCGCGAGCGGCTGCCGTCGGGCCGCCAGCGCCACCGCCTACGATCACTAACTTCATCTACCAATCCTCCCGTTTTCATGTTCATCAGGGCGTTAAAGTTCGGACGCCCCGAATAACATCCCCTCCATGAAGTAAGTCTGGAATTCCGGATTGGTGGCCAGAGGCACATATTGGACCGATCTGGCGATCCTTCGAGCCTCCTCCCTCATATCGGACGAGATGAGAGCCATCTTGGCGCCCACCATGGCGGCGTTGCCGATAAAACGGATCTTATCCTTAGGTACCGGCGGGATGATCCCAATTCTAAGGGCGCTCTCCTTATGCAGGTAGCTCCCAAACGCCCCGGCCATCAACACCTCATCCAGATCATCAGCCTTAACGCCCATCTCCTTCATTATCACCTCTATCCCCGCCCGTATGGCGCCTTTAGCTAGCTGTACCTGTCTGATATCTCCCTGTGTGATCAATATCTGCTCCTCTTCGTTACGTGCGACCTTAAAGCTCAGCCCGTGCGTCTCATCCTCAACGATCCTCTCGATCAGAGCTTCGGGCAGTTTCCCCTCAAGCTCCTCGCGCCTTCTCATCCTGCCCGAGCTATCCACCACCCCGATTCTCAACAGTTCGGCGACTATATCGAATATCCCCGATCCGCAGATGCCAACTGGCGTGTTGTTGCCGATGACCTTTATATCGATCTCACCGTTCTCCTTGATCCTGAACGATTCTATGGCGCCGGGGGCGGCCCGCATTCCGCGGGTGATGTTAGCGCCCTCGAAGGCGGGGCCGGCCGCTGTAGAGCAGGCCATGACCCTCTCACCGTTGCTGAGGACCACCTCCCCGTTGGTGCCGATGTCTATCGCAAGGGTCAGCCCCTTCCTCCTGCCCAAGCCGGTTGCCAGGATCACCCCCACAGCGTCCGCGCCGACGAATCCGGCCACGTTCGGTAGGTAATGCACATTGGCCATCTCATTGACTTTGATCCCCAGCTTCCGGGCAGGTGCATCGACCGGATCGCTCACAGCCGGCACATAGGGCAGAACGGCGAGATGATGTGGCGGGATCTTAAGGAAGAGGTGATGCATCGCCGAGTTACCCACCACCGTCACATCGTATATCGACTCCCGATCTACGCCTGAGAGGATTATAAGCTCGTCCACGATCTTGTTTATCACGCCCACAACCTTCTCGTTCAGTGCGTCCAGTCCCTCCTCCCGTTCTATAGCGTAGGTCAGCCTGGAGACCACATCTCCGCCGTAGACGGCCTGTGGATTCATCTCCGAGGAGACGGCGACCTCCCCTCCGGTGATCAGGTTGACGAGCGATCCGACCACGGTGGTGGTGCCTATGTCCAGGGCTAACCCGTAGAGCCTGTTCTCAGTATTTCCCACCTCAACTCCTATAAGCTCATCTCCCCTCATTACGGCTGTGACCTCGAAATCGGCGTCTCGTAAAATGACAGGTAGTCTTCTCAGCACATCCAGGCCGGCCTTCAACTCGCTCACCTTCTCCCCTGAGGCCTTTAGGGCGATCTTGAGGGAGGTCAGATCGGAAGTTTGTGTCTGCAGGGTCTGTCTCTCGACCCTGACGAACCTCTTTCGGACGGCAGGTGAGAGCTTTATCTCACCCGTTCCCAGAGGTATGAGGCCGGAGGTGAGGATCTTGCCGGTTTCGAGCTGAGAGGCCGCCGGTATGAAAATCTCACAATCGCCTATGACCCGTGCAAGGCAGGAGAGCCTGAAACCTCTGGCTAGCAGCTGTGGTGAGAGGAGCTTTTTTTCCTGATCCGTTATGGGATTGAGACCCTTGCCGGTCTGATCTATCACCCTGCATTTGCCGCATCTCCCACGGCCGGCGCAGGGGGAATCTATGGTGACGCCGATGATTTTGGCCGCCTCGATAACCGTCGTTCCCTCCTCCACTTCGACGGTCTTACCCATCGGCTGAAAGGTGATTTTATATCTCATCTCAACGCCTCATATCTGTTCGTCAAGCCATCTCTTGATCTCGCTCTTAGGCGCGGCGCCGACGAGCTGACTGACGGGTTTACCTCCTTTAAAGAGTATCAGCGTAGGTATGCCCCGTATTCCGTATCGGATGGCCAAGGGGCCGTCCTCATCCACGTTCAGCCTGCCTACCTTAAGTTTGCCGTCGTATTCCTGAGCGATCTGCTCGATTATCGGAGCGATCATAAGACATGGCCCGCACCATTCCGCCCAAAAATCGATCAGAACGGGTAGATTCGACTGAATCACCTCCTGTTCGAAGTTGTCGCTGGTTATGTGTGTTATGTTGCCGAACGCCATCTCACACCTCATCCAAGCGAATGGAGTTGAAAAACACGCCTAAGATTATAACATATAGAGGGTACGGATTACAGATCGAGGGGGATATCAGTTGACGAGCCGAATGGAGATCTGGTAGGATATCACCGATCGCCCTTACCGATATGTCGGGATGGAGGGTCAAAGGGATGGACCTTAGATCTTTAGGAGGTTAGTGAGATGGGGAATGCTCTCAGGATAGGGGTTATAGGGGTCGGAATTCAGGGGGAGATGCACGTCAAATGCCTCTCCTCCCTTCCAAATGTCAGAGTCGTGGCGATAGCCGATCCGAGCGAACCCAGGCTTAAGGAAATCGGAGATAGATATGAGATCAGGGGAAGATACCCGGATTATCGGGAGATGCTCAAGAGGGAGGATCTGGAGGCTGTGACGGTAGCAACGCCCGATCACCTGCACCGTGATCCCGTTTTGGCTGCGGTGGAGGCCGGTAAACACGTTCTGGTGGAAAAGCCGCTTGCCACATCGGTCGAGGAGGCCGAGGAGATGGTCGAGGCGGCCAAAAGGGCCGGCGTCAAGATGATGGTGAACTTCTCAAACAGGTGGATGTCCTATATGGCTATAGCCAAAGAGGCCGTTGAATCGGGCGAGATGGGGGAACCGTTGTACGCTTATGCCAGGTTGAGCAACACGATCTACGTGCCCACGAGCATGATCGGCAGGTGGTCACGCCATACTAAGCTTCCCTTCTGGCTGATGAGCCATACGATCGATCGCGTCAGGTGGCTTTTCAATAGCGAGGTGGAGAGGGTTTATGCCGTGGCGAGGTCGAAGGTGCTTAAGGGTATGGGGATCGATACCCCTGACTTCTACGCCGTCCTCGCCGAGTTTGAAAACGGAGCAGTGGGTAACTTTGAGTCCTGCTGGGTTTTGCCTCAAACGCGCCCCACGGTGGTTGACTCGAAGATGGAGCTGATCTTCACAGCGGGAAGCATCTCGATAGATGCCCAGCAGACGATGATTCAGAAGGCCACCTCCCAATCCTTCTCGATCCCCGGCACGCTTCAGCTCGACGTATACGGCCATCCGGTCGGCTTCGTCGCCGAGGCGATCAGGCATTTCGTGGAGTGCGTGTTGAACGACGAGGAGCCATGGTCATCGGGTGAGGATGGGCTGAAGGTGGTGAGGGTCTCAGAGGCCATCGTCAGATCGGCGGAATTGGGAGAGCCTGTAAAGGTTGGGAACGCTTGACAGCAGACGACATCCGTGCTAAAATCGCCCGATGAAAGATATCGACTTCGGAGGTTATCCGTGACACATCGCGAGAGATTGCTTAGAACCTTAAGGGGGGAACCCGTAGACAGAGTCCCCGATTACGAATTCGGCGCATGGGCTCAGACCATAG